>NZ_JBIVXL010000002.1:0-68437 GCF_044769225.1 Paenarthrobacter sp. NPDC090522 | reverse complement strand
TGTGAGAGAGCGTCGGGCGGAAGGGGGTATTTGGTGAGAGAGCGTCGGGCGGAAGGGGGTATTTGGTGAGAGAGCGTCGGGCGGAAGGGGGTATTTGGTGAGAGAGCGTCGGAGGGGTGCCAAGATAGGACAGTGACTTCCGAAGACGCACTGCACACCGGGCCCTCTGCCCAACCCCGACCGTACTTCCAGCCAAGCAGCGAGCTGACCCGGTTCCGGCTGGCCCCGAACCCCGGCCCGATGAGCCTCGACGGCACCAACTCCTACGTCATCGGCGCCCCGGGATCCGGCCATGTGGCTGTCGTCGACCCGGGGCCGGAGGATGGGCCGCACCTGGCCGCGCTGGCTTCGGCGGGTCATGTGGACGTGGTCCTGATTACGCACCGCCACGCAGACCATACCGAGGCGTCGGCGCGTTTCCACGAGCTGACGGGATCCCCCGTGCGGGCAGCCATGGTGGAGCACTGCCACGGAGGGGAGCCGCTCACGGATGGCGAGGTGATCCATGCCGGCGGGGTGGAGATCCGCGTCCTTGCCACACCCGGCCACACCTCCGATTCGGTATGCTTCCATCTCCCTGCCGATGGCCCCACCGGATCGGTCCTCACCGGCGACACCATCCTGGGCCGCGGAACCACCGTCCTGGACTATCCGGATGGGCGGCTGGGCGATTACCTGGCAAGCCTGGACCGGCTTGAAGCGCTCGGCCCGGCAACGCTCCTTCCCGCGCATGGCCCGGTGTTGCCGGCGCTCGATGAAAAGTGCCGCGAGTACCGTGACCACCGCGAGCAGCGCCTTGACCAGATCCGCGCCGCCCTGGCCCACGTTGGCCAACAAGCGACCATCGCCCAAGTCACCGACGTGGTTTACGCCGACGTCGATCCTTCTGTCCGCTGGGCGGCTGAAACGTCGGTGGCCGCGCAGTTGGATTACCTCCGCGGCTGAAAGCGCCTCGCCGGACTGTAGGCTTGAGCCCATGCGTATCGCCCGGTTTGTAGTTGATTCTGATCCCCTTTACGGCGTCGTGGACGGCGAGCCCGGCAGTGAGGAAATCACTGTCATCAACGGCGACCCGTTCTTCAATGGCGTCGAGCCAACCCACACCAAGCACAAACTTGAGGATGTGAGGCTCCTGGCCCCGATCATCCCGCGCAGCAAGGTCATCGGGGTCGGCAGGAACTTCGCCGAGCACGCCGCGGAACTGGGCAACGAGGTGCCGCAGTACCCGCTGCTGTTCCTCAAGCCCAACACTGCGGTGATCGGCCCCAACGATCCGATCGTCCTGCCGGAGTTCTCCGAGGAGATTTCCTTCGAAGCCGAGCTGTGTGTCGTGATCGGCCGCATCTGCAAGGACGTCCCGGAAGAGCGGGCCGACGACGTGATCTTTGGCTACACCTGCGGCAACGACCTCACCGCCCGCGACGTCCAGAAGACTGACCTTCAGTGGGCACGCGCCAAGGGCTTCGACACGTCGGCTCCGCTTGGCCCCTGGATCGAAACCGAACTCGATCCCGACGACGTTGACATTCAGGCACGCCTCAACGGCGAACTGCGCCAGGATGGCAACACCACGCAGATGATCCGGGGCGTTCGCGAACTCGTCTCGATCGTTTCCCACGCCTTCACGCTGCTTCCCGGCGACGTCATCATGACCGGCACGCCGGCGGGCGTTGGCCTGGTTTCCGAGGGGGACCGCATCGAGGTGGAGATCGAAGGGTTGGGCCGCCTCTCCAACCCCGTTGTCCGCCGCTGACCAAGCCGGTCTTCCGAACGGCCCGACGACGGCGGCACTCGCCTGAGTGCCGCCGTCCGGCGCTTCCGGAGGGAAAAACAGGCGGACGCCAAGCGGTAAAGTTGGAAGCACTATGACTACTGCTTCTGCGTCGAACGCTGCCTCCAGCGCCATCCCTGCCGTCAACGCCGAGACTCCGGTCCGCGTCCGTTTCTGCCCTTCGCCCACGGGTACGCCGCACGTCGGCCTGATCCGCACCGCCCTTTTCAACTGGGCCTATGCCCGCCACACCGGCGGCAAGCTGATCTTCCGCATCGAAGACACGGACGCCGCCCGCGACAGCGAGGAGAGCTACCACCAGTTGCTGGACGCCTTGAAGTGGCTGGGCATCAACTGGGACGAAGGCGTTGAGGTAGGCGGACCGCATGAGCCCTACCGCCAGTCACAGCGCGGTGATATCTACCAGGACGTCATCGCCAAGCTGAAGGCGGGCGGACACGTCTATGAGTCGTACTCCACGCCGGATGAAATCGAAGCCCGGCACAAGGCTGCAGGCCGCGACCCGAAGCTCGGCTACGACGGCTTCGACCGCCACCTGACCGAGGAGCAGCTCGCCCAGTTCAAGGCGGAGGGCCGTGAGGCAGTCCTGCGCCTGCGCATGCCGGATGAGGACATCACCTTCACGGACCTGGTCCGCGGGGACATCACGTTCAAGGCAGGCTCGGTTCCCGACTTCGCCGTGGTGCGCGCCAACGGTGCTCCGCTCTACACCCTGGTGAACCCCGTGGATGACGCCCTCATGGGCATCACGCACGTGCTCCGCGGCGAGGACCTGCTGAGCTCGACGCCCCGCCAGATCGCCCTGTACCGGGCCCTGTACGCCATCGGCGTGGCCGAGTACATGCCACAGTTCGGGCACCTGCCGTACGTCATGGGCCAGGGGAACAAGAAGCTGTCCAAGCGTGACCCCGAGTCCAGCCTGTTCCTGCACCGCGAGCGGGGCTTCATCCCCGAGGGGCTCCTGAACTACCTGTCGCTGCTGGGCTGGTCGCTCAGTGCGGACGAGGACATCTTCACGGTTGAGCAGCTTGTGGCCAACTTCGACATCCATGATGTCCTGGGCAACCCGGCGCGCTTCGACCTCAAGAAGGCAGAAGCCATCAACGGCACCCACGTCCGCATGCTTGCGCCCGGGGTGTTCGAAGAGCGCCTGGTTCCCTACCTTCGTGCAGCCGGTTTCGTGGGTGAGATCCTGACACCGCGCCAGGAAGAGATCCTCCGGGAAGCTGCTCCGCTGGTCCAGGAACGGATCGCCTTGCTCGGCGAAGCACCTGAAATGCTGGCCTTCCTGTTCAAGGCCGATGACGCGATCGACGTCGCCGATGACGCGCGCAAGGGATTGCCGGCAAACCTTGAGGAAGTCCTGGACGCTGCCCTCGCCGCCTTGGAGCCGATCGGGGAGTGGACCGCCGAGAACATCCAGGCCGCGCTCAAGCAGGCACTGGTTGAAGATCTTGGCATCAAGCCCCGTGCGGCCTTCGGCCCTGTCCGTACCGCGATATCCGGTCGCCGCATTTCGCCTCCGCTCTTCGAATCCATGGTCATCCTTGGCAAGGACTCCTCCTTGGCCCGGGTCCGCGCTTTCCGCGGCTAGGGACGGATCCGGCATGGCGATTGCAAGCTCCTTCGGCACCATTCGCGGGGTGCTGTTCGATATCGACGACACCCTGGTCGACCTTGAATACGCCATGACCACGGCGTTGCGTGACGTCAGCGAACATCTCCTGCCCGGCCTGGACCAGGCCGGGTGGGTGAAGTTCGGGCGCATTTTCACCCATGAAACAACGCACTTCTACGACCGCTACCTGGCGGGGGAGCTGACCTTCAACGAGCAGAGGCTGCTCCGGGGACGCGCTGCTTTGGGCCACTTCGGGGTGGAGCTTGCCGAAGGCGAGGAATCCCAGGCGTGGGTTGCCGAATACCACCAGCGGCAGACGGCCTACGTGCGGGCATTCGACGATGTTTCCGGCGTACTGGATGCCCTGGATGCCGCCGGCGTTCCCTACGGTGCCGTAAGCAACAACGTGCACGACTACCAGCGAGCCAAGCTGAACGGTGCCGGCCTGGAGAGGATCAAGGTCCTCGTGGGGACGGACACCGTTGGCGCCGCAAAACCCGATCCCGCCATTTACCTCGAAGGGGTTCGCCTGCTGGGGACACCGCCAGGGGAGACCTTGTACGTCGGCGATAACCGCTTGCTGGACGCTGACGGAGCATGCGATGCGGGCCTGGTGGGAGTATGGCTGAACCGCACCGGGGAAGTCGTGGAGGACTTTGCCGGACGCCAGGTTGATTCCCTGTCCGGTCTGCTGCTCGAGGCGTCTGCACGGACGTAAGACCCTGTGACGCAGGTAACGCTCTTCCGATTTGTGCAGGTCAAAAGTCTCGGGTAGAGTAATTACTCGTGCTGAGGGGCACGGAGGGAAAAACCAAGGGAAAACCGCGGTGATCATCTCCGGTCCGAAAGTCACTTTGGGATATGGTGTAATTGGCAACACTACGGTTTCTGGTACCGTCATTCTAGGTTCGAGTCCTGGTATCCCAGCTCTGGAATTGCAGTAAAAATTTACTGGAATTCATGGAGAATCCGAATTGATTCGTCGATTTGGAAACAAGCTGAAAGTATGAAATACTCATTCAGCTTGATCGCCGGAAACGGTGATAAAAAAGTGCAAGGCCCCATCGTATAGCGGCCTAGTACGCCGCCCTCTCACGGCGGTAACGCGGGTTCGAATCCCGCTGGGGTCACACATGAATCCCCCGGAGCAGCGCTCCGGGGGATTTCTTTTTTCCACAATGGGCCCGTGCTTCCAACGTATCCCCGGCACAGGGCTGGCATGATGAAGCAGTGACCGCAGACCAGGATTCCCCACAGCCGCGGACCGGCCCTCATTCCGGAAATTCGTTTGACGGTGCGGTGCATGCCCTCGAAACCGCACGGGCCGATCTTTCCGGTACCGCCCTGCCCTTGGCGCTTCCCGAGGCCGAGGAGGGGCGCAGATGGATGGCCGAGGTCCTGGCCCAATTGGATGACTACATCATTCCCCGTTACCGCAGCCTGGACGCTCCACTGCTGGCAGTGGTTGGCGGGTCGACCGGTGCCGGCAAGTCGACCCTTGTGAACGCCTTGGTTGGTTATCCAGTGACGCGCGCGGGGGCGATCAGGCCCACCACGCGTCAGCCGATCCTCCTGCACAACCCCCGGGACGCTGAGTGGTTCGAAGGCACCCGCATTCTGCCCACGCTGGCCCGGATCCGCGGGAGCGTTGCCGTGGTTCCGCTCCCCGCCAACCAGGCCGGGCCCACACCGGACGCCGGCGCCCTGACCTCGCTGGTCCTCGTGGCACACCAGGATGTTCCGCAGGGGATAGCCATCCTGGACGCCCCGGACGTCGATTCGGTTTCTGATGACAACCGCCGGCTGGCCGGCCAATTGCTGGCCGCAGCAGACCTTTGGATTTTTGTCACCACTGCCAACCGCTATGCCGACGCCGTTCCCTGGCGGCTGCTTCTGAATGCAGCTTCGCGGGACATCACCGTGGCTGTGGTTCTGGACCGCGTGCCGCCAGCGGCGGAGGAAGAAGTCAGGACCGATCTGCAGGCAATGCTGGACCGACAAGGACTCGGCGAAGCACAGCTGTTTGTTGTGCCGGAGAGTACCCTGGACGGCTTGGGCATGCTGCCCGGCGAATCGGTGGAACCCTTGTTGCGGTGGCTGGGGGCCCTGGCTGCCGACGCGGCAGGCCGTGCCGACGTCGCCCGCCGGACACTCAACGGGGCCGTCAAAGCGGTGAGCGCCCGGCTGGAGGGGATTGCCGCCGCGGCGACCGCCCAGGGGGCCGCTGCGCAAGACCTCCGCACCGCGGCCAACGATGAGTATGCCGCGGCGCTCAGGAGGATCCTGGATGCCACCAAGGACGGGGCGTTGCTGCGGGGCGAGGTGTTGGCACGCTGGCAGGATTTTGTGGGAACGGGCGAATTCTTCAGGACGCTGGAGCAGAATATCGGCCGGCTGCGGGACCGTGTGGGCGCCTATTTCCGCGGCGAACCTGCCCCGGCCGTCAAGGTGGAGACTGCGATCGAGTCAGGACTGCAGGCGGTGATCCTGGACGAGGCAGCCAATGCCGCGGAGAACGTGGACAGAAGGTGGCGTTCCGAGCCGGCCGGGCGGCAGCTGCTGGGCGGGGACGATCTTTCCGGCACGTCGCCCGGGTTTGATGCCGTGGCCGCCGCGGCAATACGCCAATGGCAGGAAGGCCTCATGGAGCTGATCCGCACCCAGGGCCAGGGCAAACGCACGCAGGCGCGGTGGTTGTCGTTTGGCGTGAATGGACTGGGGGCAGCGCTCATGGTGGTGGTCTTTTCCATGACGGCGGGGTTGAGTGGCCTTGAGATCGGCATAGCGGGCGGCACGGCGGTGGTGGGCCAACGCGTGCTCGAGGCTGTCTTCGGCGAAGATGCCGTGCGCCGCTTGGCCCGGCAAGCCCGCGAGGACCTGCAAGCGCACTGCCGACGGTTGCTCGATGGCGAAGAGAAGCGGTTCCTGGACCGGCTGCCGTCGGAAGGCCAGGGGGATGGCAGCAAGCTCCTCGGCCATGCCGGGGAGTTGCGCCGGCTGGCGGGCGTGGCATGAGCCGTCACTCCCAGGTCCGCTCGGCATCCAGGCTCCAGGAGCGGTTGGATTCCCTCAATACTGCCCGGGAATTAGCGGCTGGAGTCCTGGCCGATGCCCGGCTGGAGGCGGTTTACGACGTCCTGGACCGTGCTGCCTCGCGGCGCTCCCTGTCGGCCGGGCATACCGTGGTTGGGTTCTTCGGTGCGACCGGCAGCGGGAAGTCCTCACTCTTCAACGCTGTCTCGGGCAGCAACCTCGCCACGGCGGCGGCACGCAGGCCCACTACCTCAGCGCCGCTGGCCGCGGTGTGGGGTGAAGAAGGCAGCGGGCCGCTCCTGGACTGGCTGGACGTGCGTGACCGGCATGCGCTGCCGGAGGTCGCGGACGTCGCCGGAGGGGAGGCCGGCCTGATACTGCTCGACTTGCCGGACATCGACTCCACCACCGTGGAGAACCGCCAGCTGGTCGAGCGCCTCGCGGGCATGGTGGACGTCCTGGTGTGGGTACTGGATCCCCAGAAGTATGCCGATGCCGCCGTTCACCACGGCTTCCTGCGTCCCATGGCCACCCACGGTGCCGTGACCCTGGTTGTCCTTAACCAGATGGACAAACTCAACGCTGCGGATGGGAACGCCGTGGTGGCGTCCCTGCGGGGAATCCTGGATCAGGATGGCCTGGGCGGCGTACCGGTGTTCGGCACCTCTGCTGTGACGGGCGACGGCGTAGCGGCCGTCCGCGGAGCCATCAGGAACGTCGTGGTCCAGCGGGAGGCTGCCACCCAGCGGCTCTCGGCTGACGTGGCCAAGGCGGCCTCCGGCCTCGCGGAGGCTTCCGGCGACGGGGAAGCCCACGGTGTCTCATCACAAGCGAAAGCGCACTTGCTTGCAGAGCTGGCCACAGCGGCGAATGTTCCCCTGGTGGTGGACGCCGTCGAGCGGTCCTTCAAGCGGCAATCGGCACGCAGGACCGGCTGGCCCGTGACGCGGTGGCTTCTCCGGTTCCGTCCCGATCCACTGCGACGGCTGAACCTGGGCAGGGACGACGCCAAACCCGAACTCAACAGGACCTCGCTTCCACCCGCCGGGGCGCCGGGGCGGGCCCGAACGGACGCGGCCGTCAGGGCGTTCGTGGATGACGCTTCGGCGGGCGCTTCCGGACCGTGGCGGGCGGCCATTCGTGGCGTCGCCCGGGACGGGCGGGAGCAGCTGCCGGATGCCTTGGACCAGGCCATTGCGGGTACGGACCTCAAGGCGTCCAGGCGCCCCCTTTGGTGGGCACTCTTCAACGCTTTCCAGTGGCTTGCCCTGCTGTTGGCCGTCGGTGGCCTTGCCTGGCTGGGCGTCGTGGCGGCCCTGGGCTATTTCCAGTTGCCCATCCCCGAGGTCCCCAGGACGGAAGGCTGGCCCTGGCCCACGCTCATGGTCGCTGGAGGAGTGTTGTTCGGAGTGGTGCTGGCCCTTGGCGGGCGGATGGTGGGCGCCGGAGCTGCCCGGGTCCGCGCCAAGGGAGCTTCCCGGCGGCTGCGGGCCGCGGTGGGGCTCGTGGCAGAAGAGCACATCGTTGACCCTGTGGAGGTGGAGATTACCCGCCTGAAAGCCTTCAATGCTGCACTGAAGGCAGCGCGGGGCGGTTGACGCCGAGGATCCGTTCCGGGGCGTCAGAGTGACGTTGCGGCGTCCTTGACTTTGATCAACGTGCGAAGGTTGCGGGTGGTGGTTCCTGCCTTGTAGCGGGCCTTGGCCGTGAGTTTGCTGAACGGACTGTCCAGCGTTCCACCGGCAGGTGCCAGCCAAGCCAAGGCTTCAGGGCCCAGCCTGGTCAGCTCCACACTGTCCAAGGCGTGGCCCGCCTCCACGAGTTCATCCAGCATTGCCGCGTCGGAAGCCAGAGTGACATAGCTATGGGTGGATTTGTCGTCAGCGGGATACGGGCAGGCGGCTACCAGTTCGCCCACGCGGCCTGCCGTGAGCACCACCACCCAAGCGTCATAGCCGAACGAGTCCCGCAGGCACTTTTCGAAGCCGGACTTCACTTTCGCCGGCGTCAGTCCGCTCTGCAGTACAACGTTGCCGCTGGCCAGCAGTGTCTTCACCTGGGAAAAGGGTTGGTCCTTCAGGGCTGACTTGAGGTCCGCCATCTTGATGTTGATGCCACCCACGTTGATGCCGCGCAGGAACACAGCGTAATTCTCCATGGGACCACCCTTCCGTCGGTCAGTCGTTGCTTTTGCGCAGGGCTTCGGTGAGGACCCGGGCCGCATTGCACACCACTTCGGCGTGAAGCCGGCCCGGCTGTCGGGTGAGGCGCTCGATAGGTCCCGAGATGGACACGGCGGCAATGACGCGGCCGGACGGCCCGCGGACCGGAGCCGAAACCGAGGCGACCCCGGGCTCGCGTTCGCCGAGGCTCTGACCCCAGCCCCGGCGTCGTACTCCAGCAAGGACGGTGGGCGTAAACCGCGCGTTCTGCAGTCCTTCAAGGAGACGGTCGTGGTCTTCCCACGCCAGCAGCACTTGGGCGGCGGAGCCGGCCTTCATGGACAATTGCGTTCCCACCGGGATGGTGTCCCGAAGACCGATGGGGCGTTCGGCCGAGGCGACGCACACGCGCCAATCGCCTTGCCTGCGGAAGATCTGGGCGCTTTCGCCGGTGGCATCGCGCAGTTGGATCAGCACGGGACCGGCGGAGGCGATGAGCCGGTCTTCGCCCGCGGCCGAGGCGAGTTCCACAAGGCGGCTGCCGAGGACGAACCGTCCTTGAATATCGCGGCTCACCAAACGGTGGTGGACCAGGGCCAGCGCGAGCCGATGGACCGTGGGCCTGGCCAGGCCCGTGGCGGCCACGAGTTGTGCAAGCGTGGTGGGCCCTGCCTCGAGCGCGTCCAGTACCTGGGCCGCTTTATCAATGACACCGACTCCACTAGAATTGTCCATGTAATGATATTGCCGTCTCAATATCTGAGATGCAAGTTGTTTCACTGGTCTATTTGGCAGCCGTGCTGATTCAGTGGATGCAGAACAACCAACAGTGAAGGGAGCAGGCCGTGGGAAAGACACTGGCCGAGAAAGTCTGGGACGCGCACGTTGTGCGCAAGGGTGAAGGCGAAGGAGCCAATGCCCAGCCCGATCTTCTTTTCATCGACCTGCACCTGGTCCACGAGGTGACGTCCCCGCAGGCCTTCGAGGGCCTGCGCCTGGCCGGCCGCAAGCTGCGCCGCGTGGACCTCACCATCGCCACCGAGGACCACAACACCCCCACGCTGGATATCGACAAGCCGATCGCGGACCTCACCAGCCGGACGCAGATCGAGACGCTGCGCGCCAACTGCAAGGAGTTCGGTGTCCGCCTGCACTCCCTGGGCGACAAGGAACAGGGCATCGTGCACGTCGTCGGCCCACAGCTCGGCCTGACGCAGCCCGGCATGACAGTGGTCTGCGGCGACTCGCACACCTCCACGCACGGCGCTTTCGGTGCGTTGGCCATGGGTATCGGCACCTCCGAGGTGGAGCACGTCATGGCCACCCAGACGCTGTCCCTGAAGCCGTTCAAGACCATGGCCATCAACGTCGAGGGCACCCTGCGCCCCGGTGTCACGGCCAAGGACATCATCCTCGCCGTCATTGCCAAGATCGGTACCGGCGGTGGCCAGGGCTACGTCCTGGAATACCGTGGTTCCGCCATCCGCGCACTGTCCATGGATGCCCGCATGACCATCTGCAACATGTCCATCGAGGCCGGTGCACGCGCCGGCATGGTGGCTCCGGACCAGACCACCTACGACTACATGCAGGGCCGTCCCCACGCGCCGGAAGGCGCCGACTGGGATGCCGCCGTCGAATACTGGAACACGCTCCACACCGATGAGGACGCCACGTTCGACGTCGAGGTGGACCTGGACGCCAACACGCTGGAACCGTTCGTGACCTGGGGAACCAACCCGGGCCAGGGCGTGTCCCTCTCCGCCAAGGTTCCCTCTCCCGAGGACTTCGGCGACGAGAACGCCAAACTCGCCGCAGAGCGCGCGCTGACGTACATGGGGCTCGAAGCGGGAACTCCCATGAAGGACATCCGCGTGGACACGGTATTCCTGGGCTCCTGCACCAATTCGCGCATCGAGGACCTGAGCGCGGCTGCGGACATCATCCGCGGTCGTGAGAAGGACCCGAACGTGCGCATGCTGGTGGTTCCCGGTTCCGCCCGTGTCCGCCTGGAAGCCGAAGCCATGGGCCTGGATAAAGTGTTCAAGGACTTCGGTGCCGAGTGGCGCTTCGCCGGTTGCTCCATGTGCTTGGGCATGAACCCGGACCAGCTGGAGCCGGGGGAGCGGTGCGCATCAACGTCCAACCGCAACTTCGAAGGCCGGCAGGGCAAGGGCGGCCGAACCCACTTGGTCTCTCCCGTAGTGGCTGCAGCCACAGCTGTCCGCGGCACCTTGAGCTCGCCGTCGGACCTTGAACCGGCCTCTGCAGGCACATTGACCGGAACCGCAGTCTAGGAGGATTCCCATGGAAGCATTCACTACCCACGCCGGCATCGGCGTCCCGCTGCGCCAGAGCAACGTGGACACGGACCAGATCATCCCTGCTGTGTACCTCAAGCGCATCACCCGTACCGGGTTTGAGGACGCCCTGTTTGCGGCATGGCGCAAGGATGAGTCCTTCATCCTGAACCAGGAGCCCTTCGCGTCCGGCTCCGTGTTGGTGGCCGGGCCGGACTTCGGTACGGGATCCTCTCGCGAACACGCTGTGTGGGCGCTCAAGGATTACGGTTTCAAGGCCGTCCTGTCCTCCCGCTTCGCCGATATCTTCCGCGGCAACTCCGGGAAGCAGGGCCTCCTGGCCGCCCAGGTGGCCCAGGATGACATCGAACTCATCTGGAAGGTCCTGGAGAACAGCCCGGGCGCCGAAGTGAAGGTGGACCTGGTATCCAAGACGGTGGAATGCGGCAATGTCGTGGCACCGTTCGAGATTGACGACTACACCCGCTGGCGCCTCCTGGAAGGCCTCGACGACATCGGCCTGACCCTGCAGCACGAAGAAGACATCACGGCGTACGAGGCCACCCGGCCATCCTTCAAGCCGACGACGCTTCCCTCGAAAAGCTAGAGCCTGCGCGGCTAGCGCCAGGGGTGGGTTTACACCCCGAAAGAAGACCGGACAGCCCTTTCCGAAGGGCTTGCCGGTCTTTTTTCATGGGTCCACGCAAGGCCGGGGATATCCCCGCCGCGCAGCCGTTGCATTTCGGTTCGGTAACGCGAGCTTCTATGCTTAGCTGGAGCCTTTGAAAGTATGGGGGGCGAGTAGTCGTGAGGAAACCGGTATAGATGAGTAGTGTTCTGACAATCCGCGGTGGGGTCCCTTTGACTGGACGAGTGACCGTGCGCGGGGCCAAGAACCTTGTACCCAAGGCCATGGTTGCGGCGCTGCTGGGCAGCGAGCCGTCCGTGCTGCGGAACGTGCCGGAGATCAAGGACGTGGAGGTTGTCACCAGCCTCCTGCAGCTCCACGGCGTTACCGTGGCCAAGGACGCCGCGACGGGCGACCTGACGCTGGACCCCAAGGACGCCAAGACGGCATCCAGCACGGCCATCGATGCGCACGCCGGGGATTCCCGGATCCCGATCCTGCTGTGCGGGCCGCTGATCCACGCGATCGGTGAGGCGTTCATTCCGGACCTTGGCGGCTGCAAGATCGGCGACCGCCCCATCGATTACCACCTGAACGTGTTGCGCCAGTTCGGCGCAGTCGTGGAAAAGCGCCCTGGTGGCATCCACATCTCCGCCCCGCATGGCCTCCATGGCGCCAAGATCTCGCTGCCGTATCCTTCGGTTGGTGCCACGGAACAGGTGCTCCTCAGCGCCACCCGCGCGGAGGGCATCACCGAACTCTCCGGTGCGGCTACCGAACCGGAGGTCATCGACCTCATTGCCGTGCTGCAGAAGATGGGCGCCATCATCAGCGTCCAGACGGACCGCACCATCCGCATTGAGGGCGTCAAGGACCTTCGCGGCTACAACCACCGCGCCCTCGCGGACCGCAACGAATCGGCGTCGTGGGCTTCAGCCGCGCTGGTCACCCGTGGCGACATCTTCGTCGAAGGCGCCTCGCAGCGGGACATGATGACGTTCCTGAACACCTACCGCAAGGTGGGCGGCGGAATGGACATCGGCGACGACGGCATCCGCTTCTACCACCCCGGCGGAAAGCTCACGCCCTTGGTGCTGGAAACGGACGTCCACCCCGGCTTCATGACCGACTGGCAGCAGCCGCTCGTGGTGGCGCTGACGCAGGCCGAAGGCGTGTCCATCGTGCATGAGACCGTCTACGAGAACCGCTTTGGCTTCACCGACGCCCTGGCGCGCATGGGTGCCAACATCCAGGTGCACCGCGAGTGCTTGGGCAGCGTTCCGTGCCGTTTCGGCCAGCGCAACTTCCTCCATTCGGCCGTCATTTCCGGTCCCACGCCGCTGCGAGGAACCGAGATCGACATCCCTGACCTCCGCGGCGGCTTCAGCCACCTCATTGCTGCGTTGGCAGCCACGGGAACTTCCCGGGTCACGGGCATTGACATCATCAACCGCGGCTACGAGCGCTTCACCGAAAAGCTCGCCGGCCTGGGCGCCGATTTCGATATCACCACCACCAAGTAGCAGGGGACCCCTTTGAAGGAATCGGCCAAGAGCCGTGCCACGTTCGTGTTGCTGGCAAGCATCGCGCGTCCATTGATGAATATCCTGATGGCCAAGAAGTGGGAGGGCACGGAAAAACTTCCCGCGGGTGGCTTCATCGCAGCCCCGAACCACTGCACCGAGATCGACCCCATCGTGATCGGCCACATGCTCTACAACCAGAAACGTCCTCCGCACTTCCTGGCGAAGTCGGGGCTGTTCAAGGCGCCCGTGGTGGGTGCCCTCTTGAAGGCCACCCGGCAGATCCCCGTGGAGCGCTCGACGGCGGGTGCCAACCGCTCGCTGCAGGTGGCCAAAGAGGTGGTGGACGCCGGTGGCGCCATCATCATTTATCCGGAGGGCACGCTGACCAGGGATCCGGATCTGTGGCCCATGAAGGGCCACACCGGGGCGGCCCGCCTGGCCCTGCAAACAGGCGCTCCGGTGGTACCCATGGCCCACTGGGGTGCCCATGAAGTCTTTCCCCGGTACGCCAAGCGCTTCCACATCTTCCCTCGAAAAACGGTACGGGTCCTGATCGGGGAACCCGTTGACTTGAGTGCGTTCGCGGACCGGCCCATGGACCGGACCACCCTGACCGAGGCAACCGACGTCATCATGGATGCGGTGACGGAACTCCTGGCGACGCTGCGCGGTGAAGAGCCGCCGGCCCAGCGCTGGGATCCGGCTGTCCACCAACAGAGCAAGCACGGACGGTTTGTTGAACGCGGAACCGAGTCCGGCAAGGACAGGCCCGCTGAATCCGAGGGCGGCAAATGACCCTTCCTGAACCTGCCATCCCCGCTCCGGACAAGGTAGCTGTCCTGGGCGCAGGCTCATGGGGCACCACGTTTGCCAAGGTCCTCGCGGACGCGGCGGCCGCCGCAGGCGCCACCCGCACCGTCCAGGTGTGGGGCCGCCGCGCGGAAGTCGTCGCGGACATCAATGCATCGCACCGCAACGGACAGTACCTGAAGGACATCGGGCTACCGCACAGCGTTACGGCGTCCACCGACGTGGCAGAAGTCCTGCAGGGCGCGGGCCTGGTGGTCCTGGCAGTCCCGGCGCAGTCGCTCCGGCCCCAGTTGGGGGAGTGGAAGAAGCTGCTGGAACCCAACGCCGTTGTGGTGTCCCTCATGAAGGGACTGGAGCTTGGCAGCGATGCCCGCATGAGCGAGGTAATCGCCCAGGAGCTGGGGATCCCCGCTTCCCGCGTGGCCGTCGTGTCCGGACCCAACCTGGCCATGGAAATCGCCAGGGAACAGCCGACGGCTTCCGTGGTTGCCTGCAGCGACGCCGAAACGGCCGCAGCCATCGCGCTGTGCTGCACTGCTCCCTACTTCCGCCCGTACACCAGCACCGATGTTGTTGGTGTGGAGATCGGCGGCATCGTCAAGAACGTGATCGCCTTGGCGGTGGGCATTTGCGAGGGCAAGCAGATGGGGGACAACACCAAGGCCTCCGTTATCACGCGTGGCCTGGCGGAGACCTCCCGGCTGGCCCTGGCGCTCGGCGGCGAGGCACATACCATGGCCGGCCTTGCCGGGCTCGGCGACCTCGTGGCCACCTGCTCGTCAGCCTTGTCCAGGAACCACACCGCAGGGCGGCTCCTGGGCGAAGGATTGAGCCTCGAGCAGGTTTCGGAGCGCATGACCCAAACAGCCGAGGGCATCAAGTCGGGCCCCGCCGTGCACGAACTGGCCGGCAAATTGAATGTTGAGATGCCCATCACCGCAGCCGTTGTTGCGGTCCTTGAAGGCAAGATGTCCGTTGATGACCTGGGCCCGCGACTGCTGGCCCGGGCACTGAAGTCCGAAGGCGACTACTGATGGCCACTGAAGTAACCACTCCCGCAGCAGGCCGGCGACCCCGCGTTGCCATCCTTTTTGGCGGACGGTCCAGCGAGCACGCGGTCAGCTGCGTCACGGCTGCCGGCGTCATGGGGGCCATCGACACCACCAAGTACGAGGTTGTGCCGATCGGCATCGCCAAGTCCGGGCAATGGGTCCTCGCTTCCGGGGACACCAGCCAGTGGTCCCTGAGCTCGGCAGCACTGCCGGAGGTGGCAGCCTCGGACAAGACCGTCACCTTGGCCGAGATCGGCGGAGCGCACCAGCTTGTGGTGACCGAGCCCAACGCGGTCCCCCAGGAGCTTGGTTCCGTGGACGTTGTCTTTCCCCTGCTCCATGGACCGTGGGGCGAAGACGGGACCGTCCAGGGGCTCCTGGAACTTTCGGACACTCGTTACGTCGGCGCCGGAGTCCTGGCATCGGCCGTGGGCATGGACAAGCATTTCATGAAGGTGGTCTTCGAGGCCGCCGGCCTGACGGTTGGCCCCTACGTCGCCGTGACGGACCGTGAATGGCTCACCGATGCCGAGGCCGTACGCAAGCGCGTGGACAAACTAGGCTATCCGGTCTTCGTCAAGCCCGCCCGCGCGGGATCGTCCATGGGCATTTCCAAGGTCGATTCCCTGGAAGGGCTGGACGCAGCCATCGAAGAGGCCCGCCGCCATGACCTGAAGCTGGTCATCGAAGCGGGCATTGTGGGCCGCGAAATCGAATGTGCCGTGCTGCAGGGCCGCGGCACGGATGCTCCCAGGACCTCCATGCCCGGCGAGATCGCCGTGGCCGCGGGAGAACACCAGTTCTATGACTTCGCCGCGAAGTACGTCGATGATGGCGCAGCAGCCCTGAGCTGCCCGGCCGACATGCCTGAGGAAGCCATTGCACGGGTCCGGGAGCTGGCCGCCGTCGCCTTCGAAGCCGTAGGAGCCGAAGGACTCAGCCGGGTGGACTTCTTCTACACGCCTTCGGGCGGGTTGATCATCAACGAAATCAACACCATGCCCGGGTTTACGCCCAAGAGCATGTACCCGCAGATGTGGGCCGCCTCAGGCCTCGCCTACGGTGACCTGATCGACGAACTGATCCAGTTGGCGCTGACCCGCAAGACCGGACTCCGCTGATCCACACCAAGCTCTGCTGATACAAGGGAACCTGCCGGCCGCCCTACTTGGTGGACGGCAGGTCCTGCAGGTCTTCCTGGCCCACGCACTGTCGGGTGGCCTTGATTTTGCCTGCTGCGTTCGCAAGGTCTGCCAGGACCGTGGCCGAACTGATCTTGTCCGGATCCATGAGGATTTCGGTGGCTGGCTCCCGGCCGTACGTGGTCAGGGTGTAGTACGGATCGCCTTCCTTGATGACCCAATCAATGTCGTTGACACTGACGCAACGGTCGGTAGTGGGGCCCGGGACGTTCACCCCGCACCTCAGGATGACCTGCGAAGGATCCCCCCACGCCGCCGTTGCCTGGCTGTTGGTCTTGCGCAACGCCGCGTCGCCGATCTTGTCCGGAAGGGCCACCATCAGGGGCGCGCACGCGGGATTGGCGGCGTCGGCGGCCGGCGAGACATCCACGGCGGGGGAACAGGCAGACAAGGCAAGAGCGGCGATTCCGGACACGGCAAGTGCCGCCGATGTCCGGCGAAGGGTCTTTCGGTGCATCAGTCCAGCCTATCCCGCATTATTCTGTCGGTTGCCCGCGATAGCGTAGGAGCGTGCCCGCAGAACAGTTGCCAGCTGAACCATTGACAGTCGCCCACGTGAGCGAGTCCCAGCTCCTTTCCCGGATTTTTCCGCGCTTGAACACCAGCGCCAGCATCCTCCTGGGGCCGGGGGACGACGCCGCCATGGTGGCGGCTCCGGATGGCCGCACCCTCATCTCCATCGATACTCAGACCCAGGACCAGGATTTCCGCCTTGCCTGGAACAGCGGTTACCGGACAACAGGTTTCGACGTCGGCTGGAAGGCCGCCGCGCAGAACTTGAGCGACATCAACGCGATGGGCGGCCAAGCGACGTCCTTGGTGGTCAGCCTCACCATGCCACCAGCCACGCCGGTGACCTGGGTGGAGGATTTCGCCGACGGTCTCACCGCCGCCATCGTTGCCCTCGGAGCACCGGATTGTTCGGTATCCGGTGGCGACCTCGGCCGTGGCCGGGAGATCGCGGTGACAGTCGCCGTCGTGGGTTCACTGGGTGGCCTGGAGCCCGTGCTGCGTTCGGGCGCCCGCGCCGGGGATGTCGTGGCGGTGGCCGGGACGCTGGGGCGCGCGGCTGCCGGTCTGGCACTGCTGGAGAGCCACGTTCCCGTCACCGAGTGGACCGCGGAGCAGCGGTCCCTGGCGGACAGCCAGTGCAGGCCGACCCCGCCCCTGGCTGCCGGACCGCTGGCTGCCCGTGCCGGTGCCTCGGCCATGATGGACATTTCGGATGGGTTAATGCGCGACGCCGGCCGGCTCGCCGCTGCGAGTAACGCCGTCTTCGACTTTGATCCCGTGGCGTTGAAGGGCTATGCCGCTGCCTTGGAACCCGTCGCTGCGTTGCTTGACCAGGATCCCATGCCGTGGGTGGTGGGTGGAGGAGAAGACCATGGTTTGCTGGCCACCTTCCCAGCAGATATCCAGTTACCTGACGGCTTCACTGCGATAGGCTCAGTTCAGGCGGTTGCCGGGTCACAAGGCGACGGCGTCCGGATTGCCGGGCAGGCTGCTGACACCGTGGGATGGGATCACTTTGCAGACTAAGATCGCAGCGAATGCGCACGCCATGAAGCGTTGGCTCGGCAAGGCTGAGGTGGTCCTCGGCAACCACAGCGACCGCCTCAATGCGATCAACATCTTCCCTGTTGCGGACGGCGATACGGGAACCAACTTGTATCTCACGGTCCGCGCCGCGGCTGGCGCGCTGGGTAACGGCCCGGAGTCCCCTGACACCGGAAACGACGTTGGCGCCGTACTGGCCCGGGCCGGGCAGGCTGCCATGGAACAGGCAAGGGGCAATTCGGGGACACTCTTCGCCGTCTTCCTCTGCGCGGCGGCCGAGCCACTGGCGGGCAAGTCCAGGCTGAGCGCCCCGTTGCTTGCCACGGCCCTGAACCGGGCGCAGATCCGGGCCTGGTCCGCGTTGAGCGAACCGGTATCCGGCACCATGCTGTCCGTCCTGGAAGCGGCCGCGCATGCGGCACAGGCCGTGGACGCCACCCAGAACGGCGACGACAGCAACCACGCCCTCGGCCTGGCACTGGATGCCACCGTTGAGGCCGCCTACCAGGCTGTGGTGCGTACCGAGGACGAGCTCGCTCCGCTCCATGAAGCGCGGGTGGTGGATGCCGGGGGCGTAGGTATGCTCCTGGTGCTGGACTGCCTGCGTTCGGCCGTGCTCGGTGAAGAGTTGCAGGACGAACTCCTGGACGGCTTGCACGGCTACAAACTCCAGGATCCACATATCCACGAGCACATGCCTGCCGACGACGGCGTGGAGGTCATGTGCACCATTGAGCTTTCGCCTTTGAACGCTGCCATCCTGCGCCAGCGCCTGGACGAAATGGGCGACTCCGTCATCATGAGCCAGGTGGGCGGCGCCTCACGGAGCGATGATGACGACGACGATTCCCCGGTGGATGCCAGTTACCGGTGGCGGGTCCATGTCCACGTACCCGATCCTGAACCCGCCGTGGCCCTCATCCGTTCGTTGGGGGAGCCCACAGACATCGCGGTCAGCCAGTTGGCCCTGCCGCGTGACGCAATGGGCGGGCATGACGACTGAAGTGGAATTGCCGCTTGAACGCAGGATCGGAAAGCGCTCCGCGGCTGTCATTGAAAAGCACCTTGGACTGCGGACCACCGGCGCCCTGCTCAACTATTTTCCGCGGAGGTACCTCAACCGTGGGGAACTGACGCCCATCAGCAACCTTCCCCTCGATGAGGAAGTGACCCTGATTGCCCGGGTACTCTCCAACAGCACCCGGCAGATGCGTGCCCGCCGTGGTTCCATCACTGACATCGTGGTGACTGACGAGGCCGGCGGAAGCCATGTCCCCGGCACCTTGAAGGTCAGTTTCTTCAACGGGTTCCGCGCCAAGGCCGAGCTGTTGCAGGGCCGCCGTGCCATGTTCTCCGGAAAGGTCACACGGTACGCCGGCGCCTTGGGCCTGACCAACCCGGACTTCCTCCTGCTGGATGAAGATCCGGATGCCGAGGGCTCCATCGATCCCGGGAAGCTTGCAGCCATGCCCATCCCGGTCTACCCGGCCACTGCCAAGCTCACCAGCTGGTCCATCCATAAGGTCATCACTGCGCTGCTGGAAACCCTGGACCTCGATGCTTTGGCCGATCCGCTCCCCGGATCCGTCGTGGCGAGGGATGGCCTGCTGAGCGTGGCCGATGCCTACCGCTTGATCCACTCACCGGAGACTGCAAAGGACTGGCAGCGGGCCCAGGGCCGCTTCCGGTACCAGGAAGCGCTGGTCCTGCAAACGGCCCTGGCCCGGCGGCGGGCACAGTTGGCTGCCGAAGAAGCGACAGCCCGTCGTCCGGCTGCCGGGGGACTGCTGGCGGAGTTTGACCGGAACCTGCCCTTCACCCTGACTGCCGGCCAGTCCGCGGTGGGCAAGACGCTGTCGGAGGAGCTCGCGCGGGACACACCCATGAACCGCCTCCTGCAAGGAGAGGTGGGTTCCGGAAAGACGATCGTTGCCCTCCGGGCGATGCTCCAGGTGGTGGATGCCGGAGGCCAGGCGGCGCTGCTTGCTCCCACGGAAGTGCTGGCTGCCCAGCACTTCGATTCCATTCGAAGGACCCTGGGAGGGCTGGCACGCGATCAATTGTTCGGCGGTGCCGGAATGCTCGGAGGGGACTCCGGACAGCAGGGAGTCCAAGTCACACTCCTGACGGGCTCCATGTCCACCGCGGCACGGAAACAGGCCATGCTCGACGCCGCCTCCGGCAACGCCGGGATCGTCATCGGTACGCACGCCCTCTTGAGCGACAAGACGAGCTTCCAGGACCTCGGCCTGATCGTGGTGGACGAACAGCACCGTTTTGGCGTGGAACAGCGCGATGCGCTGCGGGCCAAGGCGCTGAGGCCACCCCATTTGTTGGTCATGACTGCCACGCCCATTCCCCGGACGGTCGCCATGACGGTCTTTGGCGATCTTGAGACATCCATCCTTGATGAATTGCCCGCGGGCCGCGCTCCCATTTCCACCCATGTGGTGGGCTTGGCGGAAAACCCCGGATGGGTGGACCGGATTTGGAAGCGGTCCCGGGAAGAAGTGGAAGCCGGCCACCAGGTCTACGTGGTCTGCCCCAAAATCGGTTCGGACGACGACGGTGACTTCAGCCCCGGAGAAAAGGAACCTACCGACGCCGAACTGTCGGAGGAAGGGCCGGGGCGCGAACTCGCCTCGGTGACAGCCGTCGTCGAAAGCCTCCTGGATGAGCCGTCGTTGGCAGGTGTGCCCCTGGCGCCACTGCATGGGCGGCAGGATCCGCAGCTGAAGTCGGAGACCATGGCTTCCTTCGCGGCCAATGAAACCAAAGTGCTGGTTTCCACCACCGTGATCGAGGTGGGCGTCGATGTCCACAATGCCACCCTCATGGTGATCCTCGACGCCGACCGCTTCGGCATCTCGCAGCTGCACCAGTTGCGTGGCCGGGTTGGCCGTGGCGGGCTGCCCGGGACGTGCCTCCTGGTCACCACCTTGGAACCCGGGCACCCCAGCCGTCGCCGGCTGGATGCCGTAGCGTCCACCACCGATGGCTTCGAGTTGTCCCAGGAGGACCTGAAGCTGCGGCGCGAGGGGGACATCCTCGGGGCTTCGCAGTCGGGCGGCCGTTCCACCCTGAAACTACTGCGCGTCCTGGAACACGAGGACCTGATTGCCCGCGCCCGTGCGGATGCACAGGCTGTGGTTTCCGGGGATCCGTCCCTGGATCGCCAGCCGGCACTGGCTGCAGCCATTGACGAGTACTTGAATCCCGAAAAGGAGGCGTTCCTTGAGCGCGGTTAGCAACAGCGGAACCCGGCCGGTGCCCGGAGGCCTGGCATGAGCCGGGTCATCGCCGGCGTCGCCGGAGGGAACCCGCTCACCAGCGTGCCCGGTACCGCAACCAGGCCCACGACGGACCGGGTCAAGGAAGCGCTCTTTTCGCGGCTGGAGTCGCTGGCCGTGATTGACGACGCCCGGGTGCTGGACCTCTACGCAGGCTCGGGCTCCTTGGGCATCGAAAGTGCCAGCCGCGGAGCGCGGAGCGTTGAACTGGTTGAATTCGATGGCCGTGCCAGCGACATCTGCCAGCGCAATGCGGATATGGTCAACCAGGTCCTGGGCGGCAAGAAGGTGTCCGTCCACCGTTCCAAGGTGGAGTCCTTCCTGGAACGCGCCGGCGAGGCTGCTTTGTGGGACTTGGTCTTCCTCGACCCGCCCTATCCCTTGGAGGAACCGGCGCTCAGTGCGGTCCTGGCCAAGCTGGCGCCCCACCTGGACGAAGGTGCCGTGGTGGTGGTGGAACGCTCATCGAGGAGTCCCGAACCGACGTGGCCTGAAACGCTGGAGTGTTTTGCCGACAAGAAGTACGGCGAAACCATGCTCTGGTTTGCCGAACCGGCCTGAGGATCCGGCAATGCCCCATCCGGAAGAACCCGCCTAGCCGGAGATCTTGTCCAGGTCCACGCCAGTCAGCACGGTGGCAGGGTGCGGGCCACGTGCCAGGAGCTCTGACGTCCAGGCCGGGGACCACCTTGTTTGCGTCCCCACCAGGATGATGTTTCCCGGATACCGGCCCTCGAACATCCCGGTTTCGGCGAAGGCCGCAACGTCAGCCATCGCTTCCCGCATGGCTTTCACCTGGCTGCGCACCAGGGTGAGCGCCGGTTCGTCGCCCACATTCACTATCAGCACTCCGTTCGGATTGAGCCGTCGGGCCGCCTCTTCATAGAAGCCGGTGCACGCAATGTGGGCCGGAGCGTCCGGGCCGGAGAAGATGTCAAGGATGACGACGTCGAAACGCAGTTCGGCAGGCAGCTCCGCCAGGGCGGCACGGGCATCCGCGATATGCGTCGTGAGCCGTGTCCCGTCAGGCATGGGCAACCGGTGGAGGACAAAGTCCAGCAGTTCCCGTTCAAGTTCCACGGCGTGCTGTCCGGAGCCCGGACGCGTTGCCTGGATGTAGCGGGCCAGCGTCAAAGCCCCCGCGCCGAGATGGAGGGCGGAAATGGGCGTTCCAGGGGCCGCTGCAAGATCCACCACATGGCCGATCCTCCGCAGGTACTCGTAGAAGATCTCCGCAGGGTTCGCGAGGTTGACGTGGGACTGTTCGGCGCCGCCCATGCTGAGGATGTAGCTGCCGGGTACCAGCGTGTCGGCCTCGATGCTGGCGTGGACGCCACTTGCACGGAGGAAGCGGGACGCCCCGTGGCTGCCGCCGGGGCGGTTCAGAGCCGGTCCTTCAACGTTGCGAGCCGTGACGCGGCTTCCTGCAGAACTTCGGTTTTCTTGCAGAAGGCGAAACGCAGGAGGCTCCGGGTACGTTCTGCTCCTTCCTCGTGGCAGAAAACCGGAACCGGAATGGCAGCGACGCCCACCAGGTCCGGGAGTCGTCGCGCCAGGTCTACTGAATCGCCGATTCCCAAGGGGGCCGTGTCCACGTTGATGAAATAGGTTCCGCTGGGGATGTAGACCCCAAAACCTGCGGCCCGGAGGCCGTCGGCAAGGATGTCGCGTTTGTGCTGCAACGTGTCCGCGATCTCCGCGTAGAAGCTGTCCGGCAGCGCAAGCCCCACCGCCACTGCGCTTTGGAAGGGTGTGCCGGAGCTGTAACTGAGGAACTGCTTGACCGTGCGGGCAGCCGCCACCAGCTCCGCGGGACCACTCAGCCAGCCAATTTTCCATCCCGTGAAAGAAAAGGTCTTTCCGGCGGAGGAGATGGTGATGGTCCGCATGGCGGCGCCGGGCAGCGAGGCAACCGGAAGATGGGCCACCCCGAAGGTCAAGTGCTCGTAGACTTCGTCGCTGACAATGATGGCGTCGTACTTCGTGGCGAGTTCCACCACCTTGGCCAGTGCCTCGCGGGTCAACACCGAACCCATGGGATTGTGGGGGTTGTTCAGGAGCACCACCTTGGTGCGGTGGCTGAAGGCGCGCTCCAGGGCGTCAAGGTCCGGTTGGAAGTCCGGGGCCAGCAGGGGAGCGGTGACGTGCTTGGCCCCTGTCAGGCCGATGATCGCGCCGTACGAGTCGTAGAACGGTTCGAAAGTCAGGACTTCATCGCCGGGCTGGACGAACGCCAGGAGCGAGGCGGCGATGGCCTCGGTGGCTCCGGTGGTAATGACCACCTCGGTGAGCGGGTCGGGGGCCAGCCCGTAGAAGCGCTCCTGGTGTTGGGCAACGGATTCGCGCAATTGCGGGATGCCCTTCCCTGGTGCATATTGGTTGGCGCCTGCGGTGATCGCGGCCTGCGCGGCGGCCTTCATTTCGGCGGGTCCGTCTTCGTCGGGGAAGCCTTGGCCCAGGTTGATGGCGCCCGTGGACATGGCCAAGGTGGTCATCTCCTCGAAGATCGTTACACCGAGCTTCCCATCCGGCGCCAGCAGGTTGGCGCCCGTCGCCGCCCGCTGCCATGGAGTACTTGTATGGACTGGTGCGCTGCTTCCTGCCGGTGACATGTCAGCCATGGTATCCCGGTGAAGCTTTGGGGTAGGTTCGACTCATGAGACGCGCGGTATGCCCAGGATCCTTTGACCCGATTCACAACGGCCATCTCGAAGTGATCGCCCGCGCCGCCGGGTTGTTCGATGAAGTCATCGTGGCCGTGTCCACCAACTACGCCAAGAAATACCGGTTCAGTCTTGAGGACCGGATGGAGATGGCCCGCGAAACCCTTGCGTCGTTGCGTGGAATCATCGTGGAGCCCATGGGCGAAGGGCTCCTGGCGGAGTATTGCCGCCGCCGTGGCGTCTCGGCCATCGTCAAGGGCCTCCGGTCGTCCTCGGACTTCGACTATGAATTGCCCATGGCCACCATGAACCGCCAACTTTCCGGCGTCGAAACCGTGTTCCTTCCGGCTGAAGCACATTACGTGCACCTGTCTTCCACCCTGATCAAGGAAATCAACGCCCTGGGTGGCGATATTTCCGATTTCGTTCCCAAATCCGTCCTGAGGCGGCTCCTTGCGGGCGAGCCTCCGGCAGAAGTGCCCCGCAACGGGTAGTCTGTAACCCGTGCCTTCACAGCGCCATGCTGGAGGATTCCCCACCGTAGCCGCGAGCCCTTGGCGTGCGCGGCGCCGGTTTGAGTCCTCAAGCGTGATCAGGCTAAGATGGTACGTCGGTCATATGTTCTACAGGAGTTCTCATTAAGCGAGATGCAAGTTCGCCCTTGGCATTGTTGGTCAAGGACCTGGGACGCAGTCCCGGGACCATGCGGACGCTCACGGAACATGTACCTGCACCGAGTGATCTTGGTGTGGCACTCATTGGCGTGGAGGAAGGCTCGGATGTCGAGCTGGATCTCAGGCTTGAGGCCGTGCACGAAGGAATCTTGGTATCTGGAACCGCAATCGTCGGCGTAACCGGTGAATGCGGTCGATGCCTGGATCCCCTTGCGTATGACCTTGAGGTCAATGTGCAAGAACTTTTCTTCTACGAAGGCGAAGAGCTTTCTGCCGAAGAAGACGATGAAGAGCAACGTCGAGTCGAGCACGATCTGATCGATCTTGAGCCGGTGTTGCGGGACGCAGTAGTCACCATGCTGCCGTTCCAGCCGGTGTGCCGGGAAGACTGCCAGGGCCTTTGCTCCGAATGCGGAGTGCGCCTGGAAGACGAGCCGGGGCACCACCACGAGGTCCTGGACCCTCGCTGGGCTGCCCTAGCTGATCTGGCTAAGACTGACCGGCAAACTGATTAGTAACTGTTGGACTAAGAGAGAAATGAGATAGCCGTGGCTGTTCCCAAGCGGAAAATGTCTCGCGCAAACACACGCGCACGTCGTGCCCAGTGGAAGGCAACTGCCCCCGCCCTGGTCAAGACCATCGAAAACGGTCAGGTCGTTTACAGCCTGCCGCACCAGGCAAAGGTCGTCACCGACTCCGCCGGCACCGCGCTGTTCCTTGAATACAAGGGCCGCAAGGTCGCAGACGCCTGATCTGCCGCACAGGCTGACAAAGGATGTCTTCAACTGAAGAGCTTCTGAAGCGTCTCGGTGTCTTCATTGACACCGAGACGCTTCGTCTTGCTCTGACACACCGCTCCTACGCGTACGAGAATGGGGGTATCCCCACCAATGAGCGCCTTGAGTTCCTCGGCGACTCCATCCTGGGATTCTCCGTTACCGATTCCTTGTACCGCGAGCACCCCGAACTCCCCGAAGGCGAACTCGCCAAGAGGCGTTCCGCCGTCGTCAGTACGCGCGCCCTGGCCGGCATTGGCCGGACACTTGGCGTTGGCGAGTTCATCTACCTCGGCCAAGGCGAAAAGCTGACCGACGGCAAGAACAAGGCGTCCATCCTCGCCGACACCATGGAAGCCCTGATCGGCGCCACCTATCTTTCCAATGACATGGAGACCGCCCGCCAGCTGGTCATGCGCCTGGTGGGTCCGCTGCTCCAGGACGCCGGTGCCCTCGGTGCCGGTACCGACTGGAAGACCAGCATCCAGGAACTGACGGCCAGCAGGCAGCTCGGCGCCATCCACTACGCTGTGGAAGGTTCCGGACCGGACCACGCCCGCACCTTCGAAGCCGTCCTGATCATCGGCGGTACCCCCTATGGCCGCGGGTCCGGCCACTCCAAGAAGGAAGCCGAGCAGGAGGCCGCCGCGGATGCGTGGCGTGCCCTGAACACGCCGGAACAGCCTCCAGCAGGCCAAGAAACTGCGGCCGGGCCGGCATCCGCCTGACCCATGCCTGAACTTCCCGAGGTAGAAGTGGTGCGTCGCGGGCTGGCCCGTTGGGTACGCGGCCGCCGCATCACCGGTGTGGACGTCATCGACGCCCGCTCCATCCGCCGGCATGCGTTGGGTGCCGAGGACTTCATTGGAAACCTGGAACACGCCACGGTGTTGGACGTGGTGCGCCGCGGCAAATTCCTGTGGATGCCGCTGGCCATGGACAGGGCAGACCTGACACTGCCCAGGGTGGCGCTCATGGCGCACTTGGGCATGAGCGGGCAACTGTTAATGCAGGATCCACACGTGCCGGACGAAAAACACCTCAAAGTCCGGCTTCGGCTCAGCGAAGCGGACGGAATGCCGGAGCAACTGCGGTTTGTGGATCAGCGGATCTTCGGGGGCCTGTTCGTTACCTCGCTTGTTCCCACCTCCGACGGCGGACCCGGCGGACTGGGGGAGACGCCCTTGCCGGAGATCGCGGAGGAAGCCGCACACATCGCCCGTGACCCGCTGGATCCGCATTTCTCGTTCGACACCTTCTACCGCAAGGTGAAATCGAAGAAAACCGGTCTCAAGCGAGCGCTCCTGGACCAGTCCCTGATCTCCGGTATTGGCAACATCTACGCCGATGAAGCCCTCTGGCTGGCGCAAATGCACTACGCCAGGCCAACGGACAAGTTGCGGCGCGGCGATGCGGAGCGCCTGGTGGACGCCGTCAGGGACGTCATGAATGCCGCACTCGATGCCGGCGGGACCAGCTTCGATTCGCTGTACGTCAACGTCAACGGTGACTCCGGCTACTTTGCGCGCTCCCTTAATGCGTACGGCCGGGAAGGCGAAACGTGCCGCCGCTGCGAGTCAGTTGGCCTGCACACCATGATCAAGCGCGAACAGTTCATGAACCGCTCTTCCTACACGTGTCCGGTGTGCCAGCCGCGCCCACGGAACGGGCGCTGGTAACCGGAGTTTCACAGGGGCAAAACTGTTCCGGATTCCGGGTGGCAATGGTTTACTGTCCCCATGAAAAGCTTGGCGGTAAAAATCGCCATCGCACTGGTTTTCAACGCCATCACGTTGTGGGTGGCGTCAGTTTTACCCGGGGTCCGTTTGGGAGCCGGGTTCCTCTGGGCCGTCATCGTGTTCACCGCGGCCACCATCCTGGTCAAGCCCCTGGTCCATGGGCTGTTCCGCCGGCGCACGCGAACTTCCAGCCGCCCCAGGACATGGCTGGTGACAAAAGGTGCCACCGTCCTTGCCGGGCTGGTGGCCACCGTGCTCATCCTCCTCTTGACCGGCATTTTTTCCCATGGATTCCTCATCAACGGCCCTGTTGGCTGGATATCTGCAACGGTGGTGATCTGGTTGGCATCGTTCATCTATGATTTCGTCGACGACGGCCTCGAAGCGAGGGCGCACCAGCTGCTGGGCGGCGCGGCAAGTACAGGAAAGCCATGAACGCGCGGCGGTTGGTGATTGCCGGACTGGGCCTCGCCCTGCTGATTGCCGTCATCGCTGTGGTCCTTGACCAGATGGCGGTGCGGCCTTCGGCCACCACAGCCCAGGGATCCTCATCCGCCAGCCCGGCGGCATCGTCGTCCGCCGCCCCGGTCCCGGGGAGCACCGCCGGCTCCGGTGCGGGTGAGCAGCCGTCCGGAAGTCCGACGTCGGGCAGTCCGGCGGGAGCGGAAGGTTCCGGGGAGCAGCCCAGCGCCAAACCGCTGGAGGTCCTTCCGCCCGTAACGTCCACTCCCACGGGGCTCCCTGCGCCGTCGGCGCCGGCTCCACTCCTCAAGGGAAGCCTGCCTCCTGCGGGCTCGGCGAGCGGCAAGGTAGTGGACGGCTGGCCCAGCGACATCCTGGCCCTCCCCGCAGGCACCACTGTGGGCTCAACCAGCATTTCGACGTCGGATGACGTCATGCAGCTTTCTGCGGACGGGATCGTTGGCAAGACCCAGCAGGCAGTCCTGGACTCCTTCCGTGCCTCCTTGGTTCCGCACGGATTTTGGTCGGAGGACGCTCCTGCCGGCGATGGCGCCGTCGCAGCGAGGTTCGTGCGGGGCACCGATACTGTGACGGTGTCTGTGTCGACGACGGGCACCGGCAACTCGAGGTTCCAACTTTTGGGCAGCTTGCACTCAACGGCGGACTAGGGGCACCATGTACATTTCTCTCTCCGATCGCAGCGGCGGCAAAAAGGAAAAGCCGGATGGCACGAAAACGGCACTTCCCCACGAGGTGCCGTTTCGTTTGTCGCCCATCATCATTTGGCTTGGCATCGTCAGCATGGTCACGGACGTCTCCTCGGAATCGGTCACGGCCATCCTCCCGCTGTATGTGACCGGGTTCCTGGGACTGTCCACCATTGCCTTTGGCTTCATTGACGGCATCAACCAAGGCGCCAGCGCGATCGTCCGGATTGCCGCGGGGTGGGCCGCAGACCGGAGCGGCCACCCGAAACGGATCGCGTTGGCCGGCTACGGCCTGTCCATGCTGGCCAGGATCGGGTTCCTGTTCGCAGGCGGGTTCTGGGCCATCGCCGCGATTGTGACGGGCGACCGCATCGGCAAGGGAATCCGCACGGCTCCACGCGATGCGCTCATCACGGTGTCCGCGCAACCCGAACACCTGGCACGCTCCTTCGGCATCCACCGGATGCTGGACAATATCGGTGCGGCGGCAGGCCCGCTGATCGCCTTCCTCGTGTTGCTGGTCATCCCCAACGGCTTCAGCACCGTCTTTGTGGTGTCTCTGGCGTTTGCCGTCATTGGCGTGACCGTCCTGGGGCTTGTGGTGCCGGACCTGCAAGCGGGCGGGCTGAAACAGGGACTCTCCAAGGAGCAACGCCGGATCTTCGCCTTCTCCTGGAAGCACTTGAAGGAACCGGGCCTCGGGCGGCTCCTGATTGCCGCCGGCTTGCTGGGATTGGTGACCATTGGTGACGGGTTCATCTACCTGGTCCTCCAGGACCGGGACTCGTTCGCGGTCCAGTGGTTCCCGCTCCTGTTCGTAGGGACCAACGTGGCCTTCCTGGCGCTGGCCGTTCCCTTGGGCCGGCTCGCTGACCGGTTCGGCAAAGTCCCGGTGTTCATCGCCGGACACCTCGCCCTGTTGGCGTGCTACCTGTTGGCGGCCGCACCCCTTGGCGGGCTCTGGGCCACCATCCTCTGCCTGGTCCTCCTCGGCGCCTTCTATGCCGCCACGGACGGCGTGCTGGCCGCGTTGGCTGCCCAATTGACGCCACAGGGAAAACTGGCCACCGGCATAGCCTCGGCCCAGACGGTGGTGGCCCTGACCAGGATGTCGGCGTCCGCAGGTTTCGGTGTGTTGTGGTACGCCGTGGGTGCCTCGACGGCTGTCCTGCTGGCGGGGATCCTGCTCGCCTGCGCCGTGGTGGCCGTCCTGTTCATCCTTCCCGGTGCCCGTCCCCGCGTGGGCCGTGCATGAGCGCGCTGCTGACCGGCGGGAGGCTGCGTTGGGGCATTCTCCTGGCGGTGACAGCCCTCGTGCTGGCAGGGGCCGGGGTCTACGCAGTGAACGCCTACCAGCGTTTCGAGGAAAGCCGGACGGCAGCTCCATCAGTCGGTGTCACTGCCGGCCAGGCGCTGCCTTCCGTGCCCTTCGTGCTGTTCAGGAATACGGCCGCCGGGCAAGGCTACGGCAACGCCGCGACCGTGCCGTTGTCAGCGCCGGGCGGCACCCGGGCCGTGAGTGAACAGGCGTGCGACCGCGTGTACGGTACATCCTCCGAGGTGGTGTGCCTCAAGGCCAACCGCGGCCTGGTGACGGCCTTTGAAGCAGACGTCCTGAACCGGGACTGGCAGCAACAGCGATCCTGGCCCCTGACGGGCATCCCCAGCCGTACGCGGATCAGTCCGGATGGCTCGCTGATTGCCACGACGGTCTTTGTTACCGGGCACTCCTATGCGACCGCGGGATTCTCCACGGCAACCGAAATCACGCAGAACTCCGGCAGCCTGGGCAACCTTGAGGACTTCGCCCTGATGGTCAACGGCGAGCGGCTGCTGGCTACCGACAGGAACATATGGGGAGTGACGTTCGTCCCGGGGCAGAGTGACACCTTCTACGCCACGGCAGCCTCGTCCGGGCGGATCTGGCTGGTCAAGGGCAGCCTCTCCGCGAGGACACTCACCGCCGTCCACGACAACGTGGAGTGTCCGTCCATCTCGCCGGACGGTACGCGCATCGCTTACAAGAAGAACGACGGCGGGCCGCTCACCGCCCATTGGCGGGTGGCCATCCTGGATCTTGCTTCGGGCAAGGAAACTGTCCTGTCGGAGAAGCGCAGCCTGGATGACCAGATTGAGTGGCTGGACAACAACACTGTCCTCTATGGATTGGCTGACGAGACCACCGAGGGGGACAGCAACATCTGGCAGCTGGGTACCGACCCCGCTGCGCAGCCGGGACTGTTCATCGCCCATGCGTGGTCACCCAGCGTGGTCAGGTAAAGGCCGCCGTCGGATAGCCGGATGGCAGCCTGCGCCCCCGGGGTGGTTGCACGTCCCGGCGGTGCCCGGCAAACTCCCGTGCACGGCATAATGCCGGTGCCCGGTCCTGGAGTTCAGGAAGGACCGGGCACCGGCAGCTTATGAGCCCTGCTGGCGGGGTGTCAGCAAATCCGCAACAGGCCGCAGAGCAGGCCACCGGACTGGGTTGGTGAGGGGGACGGGCTGGGTGAAGGCGTTGCCGTAGCCGTGGCAGTCGCCGTGGGGGTCGGCGTCGGGGTCGGTGTGGCCGTCTGCGTCTGGGCCGGAGCCTGCAACTGCGTCTGGCCGCCGGTGGAGTACACCACGTCCACAAAGTAGTTCGTGGCATTCCACGAGCTGTTCGGCATCACGCCGCCGGTTCCGTAACGGTACAGGCCGTTGTTGGGCCCCGAAGCGGTGAACGGACCGCTGGTCCAGGTGGTGTTAAAGAAGCCCTGCGTGTACGAGTAGCGGCCGGTGGGTGCCCTGTAGGACACCACATAGGTTTGGCCCGTGGACAACGCGACCGGAGTGGACAAGGTAGCGGTCTGCCAGCCCGTCGCTGACTCATTCGTGAACGTCACCTGCGCCAGGCGCGTTCCCGCCGAGTTCCACAGCGATCCCACGTGAGTCCCGGTGTTGCCAGTGCCCTTGTAGAAACGGATACCTGTCACGTTGCCGGCCGTGGAGACGGTGAAGGCGGTGCCCAGCTCCACCGACTTGGTGTCGGTGGACGCTGCCACCTGCGGGGCCAGTGTCCCGAAGATGGTGCTTTGCTGGACCGCCGCGCTCGCCGTCGTGAACTGCCAGGTGCTCGGTGGCAGGGTCTGTCCCTGTGGGCTGGCGATGTTGGAGACGTTGGCCGTGATGACGGTGCTCGCCGGCAGGGCTGCCGTTGGGGTGAACGTCACCGTCCGTGAATCAGCGGACAACGCCGCAGAGCCGGCCACCGAAGAACCATTCGCCGTCAAGGTGAACGTGACTCCCGGGTTGACCGCTGTGGAGAACGTGATGGAAGGCTTCACGTCCGTCGGGATGGCGGTTGCCCCCGGGGACGGCACCTGTGCGGTGACGGCCAAGGACTGCGCCGGCTGGTTGAACACCACGTCCACGAGGTAGCTGGCGGTGGAATTGGTGTTCGGGAAGTCGCCGCTGTACGAGTACTCCCCGGAATCCGTGACGACGCTCAGTGGGCCGCTGGCGAAACCGTCGCCAAAGGCGCCGGCCGAGTACGAATACTTGCCCGTGGTCGTCTTGTAGGCGGCGATGTACTCGGTGTCCGCAGTGATGTTCACGGGTTGGCTGAACGTCGCCGTTTGCCATCCGGTACTGGATTCGTTGGTGAAGGTCACGGTGGCCAGCTGCTGCCCGGCCAGCGTGTACAGCGAACCGGTATGCGTACCGGTGTTGCCGCTGGACTTGTAGAAGCGGATGCCCGTGATCTGGCCCGCAATGTCGCTGCTGAACCTGACGCCCAAGGCGAGAGGCACGCCGTCGTTCACTTCGGCGGTGGTGGGCGTTTCGGTGTCCTGGTACAGCGTGCAGGGGCACACACCGGGCATCCGTGGAACGGGCACCGTGGTGAACGTCCAGGTGTTGCCTGAAATCGGCGTGCCGGACGTCGCTGTCGCCGTGACCGTGGCCGTGTAGCTTGTTCCTGCCGCCAGCGGGTTGGTGGGCGTGAAGGTGACCTTGCGGGTTGCCGTGTCATAGGCCGAGGTGCCGGCAACGGCGGTGCCACTGGCTGTCTTCAGGCCCAAGGCCACATTGGAGGCTGCCTCCGAGAGGACACCGCTTACCGGTGTGTTCAACGGAACGCTCGACGCGCCTGCAAGGGGCGTTTGGCTGCCCACTGTGAAGGCCGGGGCGGAAACCATGACCACCACGTCAACCAGGTAACTCGCCGTGGACCGGGAACTCGGGAAATCCTGGCTGTACGAGTAGGCGCCGGCATCGGAGACCGTCCGCAGCGGACCGACGCTCATGCCTGAGCCGAAGCCGTTGCTTGTTGCCGAGTAGGTTCCCGTCAGCGACTTGTAGGCGGCGATGTACTCCGTGTTGGCCGCCATCTGGACAGGCTGGCTGAACATGGCCGTCTGCCATCCTGCGCTGCTTTCATTGGCGAACGTGACCGTGGCAAGCTGCGTTCCCGTGGCCGAGTACAGGGCGCCGGTGTGCGTTCCGGTGTTACCGGCCGACTTGTAGAACCGGATGCCCGTCACCTGGCCGGCCGAGACACTGGTGAACCGTACTCCGAGCGTCAACGGCACACCGTCCTGGATCTGCGCAATGCCGGGAGTGACGCTGTCGTTGTAGAGGCTGCACGGGCACGAACCCGGTGGCGGAACGGTTGCCGCCGTGGTGAACGACCACGTCCCTCCGGACGTAACGGTGCCGCCTGTGGTGGCCGTCGCTGCGAGTGTCACGTTGTACTGCGTGCTGAAGGCCAAAGCGGCCGACGGCGTGAACGTCGCCTTCCGGGCCACGGCGTCGTAGGCCGTGGTGCCCGCAACGGCCGTGCCTGCGGCAGTGCGTACGGTCAACTGGACCGTGCCGGCCGTGACGGGCTTCGAGAAGACGCCGCTCACCGTAGTGGAGACGGACACGCTCGACGACGACGGGATGGGTGTTTGGCTCGAAACGGTCAACGGCGAGGTGTCCGTTGTGCTGAACACCGCGTCAACAAAATAGTTGCCGCCATTGAAGCTTGCCGTTGGATACCCCTGGGAGGTGCTGTACACGCCTGCGGGCTCGGCGCCGAAGCCCCCGGCAACCTTCATCGGGGCATCGTTGAACCCGGAGTAGGCCCATTGGAAGTCCTTGGTGGCATAGTGGCCCCTCGGAGCCCAATACGAAGCCGTGTACTTCTGGCCGGCGGCTACAGGCACGGGCTGGCTGAACAGCACGGTCTGCCAACCCGAGGCAGTCTCGTTGGCAAACGTCGCAGTGGCCACCCGGTCACCGGCGGCATTCCACAGCGAACCGATGTGCGTGCCCGTGTTGGCTGTGCTCTTGTAGAACCGGACACCGGTCACGAAGCCGTCCACGGACGGCGTGAACCTCATGCCCATTTCGTACGCGCCGCCGTCACCGGAATCCACGGTGGCCGGAACAGTTTGGCCAAAGACCGTGTACGGGCCGCTCAACGTCAGGTTGCGCGTGGCGATTGCGCCAATGTTCGCGCTGTCGTCAACTGCCCGCACCTGTACCGTGGCCGTTGCGAGGCCCTTTTGGATGTAGGTGTAGCTCCACGAAGCCTTCCCGGTGGCAGGGTGCCAGGAGGCGCCGCCGTCGGTGGAGACTTCGACGCCGGCCACTACTCCGCCGCCGGCGTCCGTGGCCGTGCCCGTGACAGTGACGCTGGCGCCCTGGGCGATGGTGGCCCCGTTCGCCGGAGCGTTGATGGTTGCCGTGGGGCCGGTCTTGTCGGCGCTCGCCGTCGCGGCGACCAGCCCGGATGCCAGGGTTGCCGGTTGGGCTCCCATGTCAGCGAACAGGTTGACCTGGGCCTGGCGCATCCGTGCATCGGCGGGCGCGCCGTTGCCATCGTGTTCCTGGTCCAGGCCCCATGTCCACTGGACACTGCCTGCCGAGAATACCAGTGCACCGCTCGCGGCCTTGTACAGGGTCACGTTGTGGGTTGTGGTGCCGGCCTTGACGGTGTTGCCGAAGTCCTGCAGGTATTCGGTCACTGGGCCGGTGGTGGTGGACAGCCTGACGAGTCCCGCCGGCCGGAAGCCGTTGTCCAGGTCCTCGTCAGACTCATAACCCACGGTGTGCGCGGCCAGGGCCGTCTTGGTCCCGGCGGCCATGGAAGTCAGCGAAGTATTCCGCCACAGCCGCGTTTTGCCTTCCTCGGCCGAGACAGTCACGGGGAGGTCGGAGAAATTGGACATGTACAGGGTGCCCGTCAAGCCGTTCTCGGGCAGGCCGCCGCCATTGGCCTGGGACGCGAAGCGGGGGTCGCGCCATGTTCCTGTCCATTGGGTGCTGGGATCGATCTTGTCGTTGGACCAGGTTTCCTTGTAGCACGTCAAGGTACGCCCGGCGGTGCCGTCAACGCTGGAAGGCTCGAACCGGGTACGCCAGTACATTTCGTTGCCGGAAAGGAATTGGAGGTTGACTCCGGCATCGCGGGCAGCGGTGATGTTGGTCCGTTGGTTGCCGGAGACATACTCATCGTGGCCCACCGAAAGGAAGACCTTGTGGTTCAGCAGTTCGGCGCCCCGGGTGTCGGTATCGAGTCCACTGATGTAGCTGACGTCGTAGCCGTTTTGCTCCAGGAAGCGCACCATGGGGTATTCGTTGGCGAAGTAGAAGTCGCGGCCGTCGGGACCCTCCCGGGTAGCGATCGGCCGGTTGTAGCTGATCTTGTAGGCGCGTCCGTTGACAGCACCCTGGTAGAAGTCGGCGCCGCCGTAGGTGTTGTAGGCCTGCCAGGTGGTGTCCGATGTTTGGAACACCACGGCCGAGCGGTTGCCGTCGTTGCGCACTATGAAAATGATGTGGCTTTGCCCGCCGGTATCCGGTCGGGTCAGCAAAGCGATGTAGACGCCGGAAACCGCCGTGGCGGGCACCTGCCAAGTGGCCGAAACGGCCCACGTTCCGCAGTCGTAAAGTTCGGTGGTGATGTCGCTTCGGCAGGCCGGCTGGTTTTGCCTGAAAGCCGACGGCGTGACGTCCGCAACCTTGCGGGCACCGTTGCCGCCGTACCAGCCCGTGCGGTAGATGGCGATGGTGTAGTTGGACGCGGAGGTGTCCACCTTGAACTGGATGGGCTGGCCAGCGTTGACGCTGATGGCCGTGGCGAAGCCCTGCAGGGTGTCGTCGCCCGCCCCCGTGATGTCCCATTCCGACGGCGGACTGCCGGGTTTCGAATTCTCGCACGGTATGGCATTCACCACGGGGTTGCAAGGATCTGCCGCCACCGCCGCAGGGACGGTGAACGGCAGTAGTGACGCGAACATGGCGATCAACAAGGGCACGAAGAAGCCCTTGAAGAACCGCAGTGGCCGGGAAGCTGAAGGACCGGGCATCTGAACTCCTGGGGTACGCCTATTGCAACGACGGGACCGCGCATACAGCGCGTTCCCCGCTTGCCGCTCCCCAGCCAGGGTCAAACCATGATCTTCAGTTGAAAATACCTTTGGGTGGTACCTGTGCCCGTGTTCCGAACCACAGACCGGAACCCGGTTGGACCGATTGGACCCTCAGACCAAACCGGATTACCGGAACGCGAACGCCAAGTAACCCTTGGCAGGAGTGTAGGGTTGCGGCGGTCCGGCCGCAAGGCTTTCCGGCCTCGAATCCGCGGATTTCGAGTAAACCGCAGTAGATTTGGGGGATACCGTCACCGGGGCAATTCCAGGAGAACCGAAACACCTTGCATCTGAAAAGTCTGACTGTCCGCGGATTCAAGTCGTTTGCGTCGGCTACGACGTTCGACTTTGAGCCAGGCGTCACTGCGGTGGTGGGACCCAACGGATCCGGCAAGTCCAATGTGGTGGACGCGCTGGCCTGGGTCATGGGGGAGCAGGGAGCCAAGACACTCCGCGGCGGAAAGATGGAGGACGTCATTTTCGCCGGCACCTCCGGCAGGCCGCCGCTGGGACGTGCCCACGTATCGCTGACCATCGACAATGCAGACAACGCGTTGCCCATCGAATACAGCGAAGTCACCATCTCCCGAACGCTGTTCCGCGCAGGCGGGTCAGAGTATGCGATCAACGGCGCCCCCTGCCGGCTCCTGGACATCCAGGAACTTCTCTCCGATTCCGGCCTGGGCCGTGAAATGCACGTCATCGTCGGGCAGGGCCAACTGGACCGCGTCCTGCATGCCACCCCCGAAGACCGCCGGGGATTCATCGAGGAAGCGGCCGGGATCCTGAAGCACCGGCGGCGCAAGGAAAAGACCGTCCGGAAGCTCGAAGCCATGCAGGCCAACCTGGCCCGGCTGGGCGACCTGACTGCCGAAATCCGGCGTCAATTGACGCCCTTGGGCAAGCAGGCAGAGATTGCCCGGCGCGCACAAACCGTCCAGTTCGATGTCCGCGATGCCCGCGCCCGCCTGCTTGCCGATGACCTCGTGCAGTTGACCTCAAGCCTTGAGCAGGACGTCGCCGACGAGGCAGCGCTCAAGGAACGCCGCCTCATTGTCGAAACGGAACTGGAGCACGGCCGCCGAAGCCAAGCCGCGCTGGAACAACAAGCTGCCCAGGCGACCCCACGCCTCAATGCCGCACGCGACCACTGGTACCAGTTATCGGCATCCCGTGAACGCCTGCGCTCTCTGGGTTCCCTCGCCGCGGAACGCCGCCGGCTCCTCGGTTCCTCCGAGGCCACCCCTGATACGGGACGCGATCCCGAGCAACTCGACCGCCAGGCGGCCAGGGTCCGGGAAGAGCAAGCCGCGTTGGAGCATGACCTCCTGGCCAAGCAGGCTGCGTTGATGGAGGCCACGGTTGCCAAGGATGCCGCCGAGTCGCTCGCGGCCGCCGAGGACAAACGGCTCACCGCCATGCTCAGGGCTGCGGCGGACCGACGTGAGGGCCTCGCGAGGCTTGCCGGCCAGGTGGCGGCAGCGCGTTCGCGGGCCGAGGCTGCCGAGGCTGAACGGGGCAGGATCAGGGAGTCGCTGGGGGCCGGCGACGAGCGGCGCCGCCTGGCCCAGAGCGAGTTCACGGCCCTCGAATCCCAGGTTGCGGGCGTGGAAGACGGCGAAGAAAGCCTCGACGCCGAATATGAGGACGCCAGCGATGCCCTTGAATCGGTCCTTGCCGAGATAGAGGACCTCAAAACGGCAGAGCGCCAGGGACTCCGTGAACGGGACGCCTTGACGGCCCGACGCGATGCCCTGCAACTGGGACTTAACCGCAAGGACGGCTCGGAACGGCTCCTTGCCGGGGATGTGCCCGGAATTGTTGGTCCCCTTGCTGGCATGCTCGCCATCGAAAGCGGCTACGAGGCCGCGGTCTCGGCCGCCCTGGGGCATGCGGCGGACGCCGTGGTGGCCGGCGATGCCACGAGTGCCCTCGCCGCTCTTGAACTCCTCAAGGAAGACGACGCCGGGAAGGCCGTCCTTCTCCTGGCGGACTCCGTGTCCCAGGACGGAGCTGATGCCGACGCCAGGATTCACCTTCCTTCCGGCACCCGCTGGGCCGTGGACGTCGTTAAGGTCCCGGACCCTGCTGCGCAGGGTGCGGTGTCACTCCTGGCGGGGGCGGTCGTGGTCGAGGATCTCACAGCGGCGGCCGCGGTTGTCGCGGAACATCCCCGGCTCAAGGCCGTCACCAGGAGCGGCGACGTCTTTACCGCCGCCACCGTCCAGGGCGGGTCGGCCGCGGCGCCTTCACTGCTTGAGATCCAGGCGGCAGTGGACGACGCCGACACCCGGCTCCGCGAGGTCGTCTCGGCTTTGGAACGGGGCCGGTTCGCCCTGGCCGGCGCCGAGTCGAGGCGTGCCGAAATCCAGGACCGCGCGGATGCCGCAATGGAACGGTTGCACGAATCGGACGCCCGGCTCGCCGCAGTGGCGGAACGGCTGGGGCACCTTAACTCGGTGCTGCGCAGTGCTGTCGGCGAGAGTGACAGGCTGGCTGCTTCCCTGGCAAAGGCCGAAGCGAACATTGCCGAGGCCCAGCTCGATCTGGAGGTGGCGGCCGAGCGGCTCGCAGCGGCACAGGAAGCACCGGACGATGAGCCGTCCACGGACCAGCGCGACGAACTCGCCTTGCAGGCCAGGAATGCGCGCGCCCTTGAAATGGAGGCGCGGCTTGCCCTGCGCACGGCCGAGGAACAACTGGGTGCAGTCAGCAACCGCGCGGCTTCGCTGGAGCGCGCGGCGGCGACGGAACGCCGTGCCCGTGAAGAAGCGGCCCGTCGGGCGCAGCGTCGGCGCGCGCAGGCACAAAGGGCCGCAGCGGTGGTGTTGGCCGTTGAGCACGCCCAGCGGTTCCTCGATGTGTCCGTAGAGCTCGCGGGCAGGGAACGTGACCTTGCGGAGCAGGTCCGGGAGCAGTTGGAGTCCGAACTCGTCCAGGTCAGGTCGGGAAACGAGGCCCTCGCCAAGGAACTGGCCGAGCTGACCGATTCCGTCCACAAGGACGAGCTTGCCCGGGCACAGCAGCGCCTGCGGATCGAAGCCTTGGAGGCCCGGTCCATCGAAGAACTCGGCATGTCCGCAGAGCAACTTGTGACCGACTACGGACCCGACCAGCCAGTTCCCGTTCCGGCAGCGGCCAGTACGGACAAATGGGCTGCTCTCAGGGCACCGGTGGACGAGGACGGCGAACCCATCGTCGAAGGGATCCCGTTTGTCCGCACTGAGCAGGAGAAGCGCCTTAAGAAGGCCGAGCGGGAACTCGCCGCCTTGGGCAAGGTCAACCCCTTGGCGCTTGAGGAATTCGCGGCCCTTGAGGAGCGTCACCAGTTCCTGAACACCCAGCTGGAGGACCTCAAGTCCAGCCGGAAGGACCTCCTGGACATCATCAAGGAAGTCGACGCACGCGTCCAGCAGGTGTTCACCGAAGCGTTCGCTGACACGTCGGCGCAGTTCGACCACGTCTTCGCCCGCCTCTTCCCGGGCGGAGAGGGCAGGCTGGTGCTGACGGATCCGGACGACATGCTGACGACGGGCATCGAGGTGGAAGCCCGGCCTGCCGGCAAGAAGATCAAGCGACTGTCCCTCCTCTCCGGAGGCGAACGCTCCTTGACGGCTGTTGCGCTGCTGGTGGCGATCTTCAAGGCCCGGCCTTCGCCTTTTTACGTCATGGACGAAGTGGAGGCTGCCCTGGACGACACCAACCTGGGCCGGTTGATCACCATTTTCGAGGAGCTCAGGGAGTCCAGCCAACTGATCGTCATCACGCACCAGAAACGCACCATGGAAGTTGCCGATGCCCTCTACGGCGTCACCATGCGGGGGGATGGGGTGTCAACCGTCATCAGCCAGCGGCTCGGTGCCGGGGCATAGCTTTATGAGAAGGTAGGGGAGTGAACGATTTCCTACCCATTATTCTGTCCATTGTCGCTGCCCTCGTGGTGGTCGGCGGACTGGTGCCGGTGCTGCTGAAGGCCCGGAAGTCCGGGGCGAAATATCCCGGAACGCGGGACGCCAACGACCCCCTCCAGTCGCCGGCAGCAGGCGGCGGAACCCTGGTGGAGGACCGTCCCGACGCCGTCAAGGCGCCGGCCCCCGAATTTGACGGCTCCATCGATGAGGCCGTGGCCCCGGATGACGCCGCCGGGCTGGAAACCATTGCCGTGGAGACCCCGGCTCCCGTCGAAGGCCGCCTGGCCCGCCTCCGCGCCCGCCTGGTGAAGTCCAACAACGTCCTGGGCAAGGGCCTCCTGGCCCTGCTCTCCGGAGACAAGATCGACGAGAACGTGTGGGACGAGGTGGAGGAGACCCTGCTCCTGGCCGACCTCGGTACCGAACCCACCATGGAACTGGTGGAGGCGCTCCGTGAACGCGTGAAGGTGCTGGGCACCCGCGACCCCGAGCACGTCAAGGCGATGCTGCGGGAGGAACTCATCAAGCTCGTGGATCCCGGCATGGACCGCTCGCTGAACGTTGCCCGCCAAGGCGACCGGCCCGCCGTCGTGCTTGTTGTTGGCGTGAACGGCGTCGGAAAGACCACCACGGTAGGCAAGCTGGCCCGTGTCCTGGTGGCCGAAGACAAGGACGTCCTGCTGGGCGCTGCCGATACCTTCCGGGCCGCAGCGGCCGAGCAGTTGGCAACGTGGGGACAACGTGTGGGTGTCCCCACGGTGAAGTCGGACATCGACGGCGCTGACCCGGCCTCGGTTGCGTACGAGGCCGTCAAGGCAGGCATCGACCAGGAAGTGGACGTGGTCATGGTGGACACCGCCGGCCGCCTGCAGAACAAGACCGGCCTCATGGACGAGCTCGGCAAGGTCAAGCGCGTCATCGAGAAGCTCGCCGAAGTGGATGAGGTCCTGTTGGTCCTCGATGCAACCACCGGACAGAACGGCCTGAACCAGGCACGTGTCTTTGCCGAAGTGGTGAACATCTCCGGCATCGTGCTCACCAAACTGGATGGCACGGCCAAGGGCGGAATCGTGGTCGCGATCCAGAAAACGCTGGGCGTGCCGGTCAAGCTCATCGGCCTCGGCGAAGGCCCGGACGATCTCGCTCCGTTCGAAGCCGAGGGTTTCGTCGACGCCCTGCTGAACTAGTCTTCAGCAACCACGGAGGAGTGCTTCGAGGGTTCACGCGCAGGCAGCCAGGCTGCAGCGGTGACCAGGAGCACTCCTCCTGTTATTCCAAAGGCCCAGCCGTAGCCGAGTTGGTCGGCCAGGAGGCCTGCGACCACCGGGCCGATGATCGCGCCAGTGTCCGCGGCCATCTGGAACACGGCGAGCACCTTGCCGCCGGAGCGTCCACGGCCAATGACGTCGGCGACGGCGGCTTGCTGGGCAGGGCCCAGCAGGCCCGAACCGAAGCCGGCCACTGCCGAGGCTGCGAAGAACGCCGGGAGATCAGCCGTCAAGCCGATGACCCCGGATGCCACGGCAGTGATCGCCAGCCCGGGGATGAGCAGTGGCTTGCGGCCCCAAGCGTCGGAAAGGCGCCCGGAAAAGGTCAGGGCCAAGGCGTTGCCCACGGCAAAAACAGCCAGGGCCCAGGCCGCAGTTTCCGGCCGTGACTGCAGCACGGCCGTGGCGAAGAGCGGGATGGTGGCCATGCGCACGCCGAAGGTCACCCAGCCATTGCCGAAACTCGAAAAGACCGCCGCCCGGTAGGCCGAGTCACGCAGGGCTTCCCGCAAGGGCATGGCCGGAGCGTGACCGGCCTCCGGACCATCCGTTCCCGCACCGCTGAGCATGGTCCTGACCACGAGGGCTGCCACCAGCAGCGCCCCCGCATAGGCCAGGAACGGCACCCGCAGCCCGAACCCGGCCAGGAGTCCGCCCACCACGGGGCCCAACACGCTGCCGATCAGGAACGCCGAGGCGTAGGCTCCCGAAACCCGGCCCCTGCGTTCGGGAGGCGCCAGCCTGATGAGCAGCCCCATGGCGGCAACGGTGAACATGACCGAACCGGCGCCGCCCAGTCCGCGGAAGACCAGCAGTTGCCAGTAGTTCTGGGCGAACGCACAGGCCGCGGTTGACGCGGCAACAATCAGCAAACCCGTGACGTAGACATTGCGCTCCCCGAAGCGGCCGATCAGCGCACCTCCGGCCGGCGCGAAGACCAGCCGCATGAACGCGAAGATGCTGACGATCACAGCGGCGGCTGTCGCGCCGACGTCGAACGTGGTGGCGAATTGCGGCAGCACCGGGGCCACCAGGCCGAAGCCCAATGCAATGAGGAACGCTGCGGCGAGCATCACCTTGATGTCGCGGGGGAGCGGTTCCCTGTCAGGCCTGATCCTTGGCTTCTCTGCGGATCGGGGCGACTGAGGCATGGGGTGCTGGTCCTTCGTTTTCGGGGTGTGTGACGCATGAAACATATCCGTAACAACGCGGTGATGCACCATTTACGTTGGGGAGGTTGTTGTAACCGGCCCGCAATCTAATTCCTGCGCAGGTGAAACACTGCGGCACAAAACTCTATTGCAGGACGCAAAAGGCGTCAGGACAGCGGTTGGAACCGCAGTATTAGCAAGAGAGGAACGTGCACCATGGAACTTACCGCAGGTCACGTATGGGTCATGGTGGCGGCGGCGCTCGTGCTGTTCATGACACCTGGATTGGCATTCTTCTACGGTGGCATGACGCGTGCCAAGGCAGCCCTGAACATGATGATGATGAGCTTCATTTCCATCGGCATCGTCGGCGTCGTATGGGTGCTGTGGGGGGCATCCATGAGCTCCGGCGAAGGCTTCCTGCAGATCGTCGGCAACCCGTTCGCCACCTTCGGACTTGAGGGCGCCGGTTCCACGCCGGACGCGCTGATCAAGATCGGCTACGCAGCAACCTTCGCGATCATCACGGTGGCCCTCATCAGTGGCGCCATCGCAGACCGCGCCAAGTTCGGCGCCTGGACCCTCTTTGTCCCCGTGTGGGTCACCTTGGTTTACTGCCCGCTGGCCTACATGGTCTGGGGCGGCGGCCTCTTCGGCCCTGACGGCGCAATCGGCCAGGCCCTGGGCCACGCGATCGACTTCGCCGGTGGCACCGTGGTCCACATCAACGCCGGTGTTGCGGCCCTCATCCTTGTCCTGATCATCGGCAACCGCCGCGGCTTCGGCAAGGATCCCAACCACCGGCCGCACAACATCCCCTTCGTCATGCTGGGCGCTGCCATCCTGTGGTTCGGCTGGTTCGGCTTCAACGGCGGTGCAGCTGCCACGGCCGAGCAGGGTGGCCTGATCTGGATCAACACTCTCGCAGCTCCCGCCGCAGCCATGATCGGCTGGCTCATCACTGAGCGTATCCGCGACGGCCACCCCACCTCCCTCGGCGCAGCCTCCGGTGTTGTGGCCGGCCTCGTGGCCATCACCCCGGCCTGTGCAGACGTCAGCCCCGTTGGCGCCCTTGGCCTCGGCGTGGTTGCCGGTGTGGCTTCGGCCCTGGCAGTCGGCCTCAAGTTCCGCTGGGGCTTCGATGACTCCCTCGATGTTGTTGGCGTCCACTTGGTTTCCGGCATCATCGGTACCGTGGCCCTCGGCTTCATCGCAGTCCCCAGCGAAGGTGTCACCCCGGGCGGCCTCTTCTACGGCGGCGGTTTCGCCCAGCTGTGGGCGCAGCTCGCAGTGGCAGGCATCGCCATTGTCTTCTCGGCCGTCATGACCCTCATCATCGCCCTGGCCATCCACAAGACCATGGGCTTCCGGGTCTCCACGGAGCAGGAGAACGTGGGCGTGGACCTCAGCCTGCACGCTGAAACCGCCTACGAGTTCGGCGTCAGTGGCCACGGTGGCAGCTTCCAGCCACTGCATGACCTGGTCACCGGCAAGTCCGAGGCAGCTGCAGAAACCAAGACCCCCGCCGCCGGCAAGGAGAGTGTCCAGGCATGAAACTCATCACCGCGATCGTCCGTCCGGAAAAGCTCGAAGCAGTCCGGGAAGGCCTGGAAGCCTACGGTGTCCAGGGACTGACGGTCAGTGCAGCAAGCGGCTACGGCCGGCAGCGCGGCTACACCGAGGTGTACCGCGGAGCCGAGTACAACGTGGACCTGCTGCCCAAGATCCGGATCGAGGTCCTTGCCACGGACGAGCAGGCAGACGACATCCTGGATGTCCTGATCGCCAGTTCCAACACCGGCCGTGCCGGTGACGGCAAGGTCTGGACCGTGGATGTCTACGAAGCAGTACGGGTCAGGACCGGTGAGCGCGGCGCCGCCGCCATCTAGGCACTGCGCCGCCGCCATCTAGGACCCGCCAATGGAAAGGGGCCGGATACCTTCAGGTATCCGGCCCCTTTTGCGTGCGGTGCCACCGGCGGAGGACGACGACGGCGGGACGCCGCGACTGCCTAGGCGTCGCCGTTGGCGGGCCAGCCCGCCGGCCCTGCGCTGCCGGCGTCGTACGATTCCAGCGGGACGGTGCCACGCGACCAGGAGCGCAGGACTGGTTCGACGATGCGCCAGCAGTCCTCGGCAGTGTCCCCGCGGACGGACAACAGCGGATCCCCGGTGAGGATGCCTTCCAGGACTTCGCCATAGGGCAGCAGGTCCGGGGCGTTCAACTCCGCCACGAGGCTGGCCCGGTCCAGGCTGAAGATGTCGCCCGGGCCGTTCACGTCCACATCCAGTTCCAGGACATCGGGTCCAAAGCCGATCCGGAGCTGGTTGGGGGAATCGACGCCGGAGAAGCCCGTGGGAAGGTGCGGAACGGGCCGGAAGGTGATCACGGCTTCCTTGCGCTTGCGGCCGATGGCTTTGCCGGAACGGAGGATGAACGGGACGCCTTGCCACCGCCAGTTGTCCACGCTGACCTCCACCTCGGCCAGCGTTTCCGTATTCCGTGCGGCGTCCACGCCTTCTTCGGCCGTGTAGTCCGGCACGGCCCGTCCGCCCAGGGTTCCCGCACTGTACCGGGCGCGACGCGTGCTCTTCGCATACGGTGCCTTCACGGTACTGGCACGCAGCACGGTGGCGATGGCATCGCGAAGGTCCCGCTCATGGAGGGTGGCGGGGGCATCGAGGGCCAACAGCGCCAGGACCTGGAGCAAGTGGCTCTGGATCATGTCCCGCAGGGCGCCGGCACCGTCGTAGTAGCGTGCCCTGCCCTCGAGGGCAAGGTCTTCATCGAAGACGATCTCCACTTTCTCGATGTGGTTGCGGTTCCACACCGGCTCCAGGAAACGGTTGGCGAAGCGCAGGCCAAGGATGTTGAGCACGGTCGCCTTGCCCAGGAAGTGGTCCACGCGGTGGACGTGGTCTTCGGGCACCAGGGTGGCCAGGGTCTTGTTGAGTTCCCGGGCGGATTCTTCACCGGAACCGAACGGCTTCTCCATCACCAGGCGGGTTCCCGTGGGTAACTGTTCGCGGCGGAGGACCTCGCAGGCTTTCTGGCTGATGTGCGGCGGCAGGGCGAAATAGATGGCAACCGGTCCCTCCAACTGTCCCAGGAGGTCTGCCAGCGGACCATCCGCCGTGACGTCCACCTGGTGGTAGCTGGTGGATCCGGCCACGGCGGTGAGGGATTTTTTGCCCGTGGCGTCGGCTTTGGAGGCCGCCGCCGCGAAGGCCCCGTCCACCCGCTTCCGCCATTGGTCCGGAGTCCAGGGGTCCGATCCGGCGCCAACCAGCCGAAGACCGGCCGCACGGCCCGTGGCGAGGAGCCCGGCGAGGCCCGGCAGGAGCAGGCGGCCGGTCAAGTCGCCGGAGGCTCCGAGGATGAGCAACGTTTTCACAGTTGTTTTGTCGGTCACCGTGCCAGCATGCCATCTTGGAAGCGTGACTTGATACCCTAGATAGTCGAGTCCCCTCCGGTGTGCCGCATTGGCCGCCATCCGAAGACCATCGAAAGAAGTGCGCGGCGCGTGTTCAATTCACTCTCTGACCGGTTGACAGCAACCTTCAAGAACCTCCGTGGCAAGGGGCGTCTCTCCGAAGCGGATGTCGACGCCACCGTCCGTGAGATCCGCCGCGCCCTGTTGGACGCGGATGTTGCCGTGCCCGTGGTCCGCGAGTTCACCTCACGGATCCGTGAGCGGGCGCTCGGTGCCGAAGTTTCGGCAGCGCTGAACCCGAGCCAGCAGATCGTGAAGATCGTCAACGAGGAGCTCGTGGAGATCCTCGGTGGCGAAACACGCCGCATCCGCCTGGCCAAGAACGGCCCCACCATCATCATGCTGGCCGGCCTCCAGGGTGCCGGCAAGACCACCCTTGCGGGCAAGCTGTCCAAGTGGCTCAAGGCCCAGGGCCACAGCCCCCTGCTGGTGGCCTGCGACCTGCAGCGCCCCAACGCCGTCACCCAGCTCCAGGTGGTGGGCCAGCGCGCAGGTGTTCCGGTCTTCGCGCCGCATCCCGGTGCCACCTCGGAACTTGAGCACCCCGCGGGGGATCCCGTGGCCGTTGCCCAAGCCGGCGTGGCGGAAGCCCGCCAGAAGCTGCACGACGTCGTGATCGTGGACACCGCCGGACGGCTCGGCGTCGACGCCGAGATGATGGACCAGGCGAAGCGGATCCGCCAGGCGATCATCCCCAACGAGGTCCTCTTCGTCATCGACGCCATGATCGGCCAGGATGCCGTCAACACGGCCATGGCCTTCGACGAGGGCGTCAACTTCACCGGCATCGTGCTGTCCAAGCTCGACGGCGACGCCCGCGGCGGTGCCGCGCTCTCCGTTGCGTCCGTGACGGGCAAGCCGGTCATGTTTGCCTCCACGGGTGAAGGCCTCGACGACTTCGAGCTCTTCCACCCGGACCGCATGGCCTCGCGCATCCTGGACATGGGCGATGTCCTGACCTTGATCGAGCAGGCGGAGAAGGCCTGGGACAAGGACGAAGCGGCCCGGATGGCGAAGAAGTTCGCCGACCAGGAAGACTTCACGCTGGACGACTTCCTGGCCCAGATGCAGCAGATCCGCAACATGGGCTCCATGAAGAAGATGCTCATGATGATGCCTGGCGCCCAGAACATCCGCCAGCAGTTGGAGAACTTCGACGAGCGTGAGATCGACCGCGTCGAGGCGATTGTCCGTTCCATGACTCCGCACGAGCGCGTTGCGCCCAAGATCATCAACGGTTCGCGGCGGGCCCGTATTGCCCGGGGTTCCGGTGTCCACGTGTCCGAGGTCAACGGCCTGTTGGAGCGGTTCGGCCAGGCCCAGAAAATGATGAAGAAGCTTGCCCAGGGTGGAGGCATGCCGGGTATGCCCGGGATGCCAGGTCTGGGTGGCCCCGGCGGCGGCCGCAAGGGCGGCAAGAACGCGCCCAAGAAGAAGGCACGTTCCGGCAACCCGGCCAAGGCCGCGCAGGAATTGCGCGATGCCGAGGCAAAGCGGGCCGCAGCGGCTTCTGCACCGAAGGGCGCCGCTTTCGGCCAGGGTGCTGCGGACTTCGATCCGTCCTCGCTGAACCTGCCCAAGGGCTTCGACAAGTTCCTGGGCAAGTAGCCAGGTCCAGCCCAACTGCCGGCCGGTTGGATGTCGGTGCCGGGGAATAGGCTGATCCAATGCACAAGCAGCGCGTAGTTTTTGTCCATGGATTGGGCAGTTTCGGCGCGGCGGCGTGGCCGAAGCAACATGGCATGGCCTTGGACTACGACGCCCTGTTCCTGCGCCGCCACGGGTTCCACCCCGTGGCGGAACCCGAGGAATCGGATGTGGCTGCCGACGTCGCAATCCTGCTTGATTCGCTGGCCAGCTCCGGCGGTGGGCACGTGGTGGCACACGAGCAAGGCGCCATCTCCGCCATGCTTGCGGCGGTGGAGCGCCCGGACCTGGTGCATTCCCTGGTCCTTGTTGAGCCTGCGTGCCTGTCCCTGACAGCGGAGTTGCCCGCCACGGCTTCACACCGTGCCCTCATGGAACCGCTTTTCGAGGTCCGGAACCAACTGAACGACGCCGACTACGAACGCGAATACTTCCGGCGTGCTTTTTCCGCCGAGGCCGGCGGGCAGGAAACACCCGAGGCCAGGCGTTCCGCCAGGAGGCTGCGACTGCAGGCACCCCCGTGGGAAGCGCAACTGCACATCGTTCCGGGAGTACCTACCTTGGTCCTCACAGGCGGTTGGGAACCGCTCTACGAGGAGATCGCAGCCTATCTGCAGGAAACCGGTGCCCTCCGCTGCGCGGCGGCTGGAGGGCACCGGCCCCAGGACTCGGCGGATGGAGACCGGATCATCCGGAAGTTCATCGCCGAGGTTGGGCGGGCCAGCTCAGTTCGCGCGTCCTGACCCTGCAGGCACCTGCAGCTCGGGCAGGTAGACCTTGCCTCCTGCCGCGAGGAACTCCTGGCTCTTTTCCCGCATGCCGCTGTACATGTCCGCAATCGCTGCCTGGGCTTCGGCAGAACCGTATTCATCCCGGATGTCCTGGCTGATGCGCATCGAGCAGAACTTGGGTCCGCACATGGAGCAGAAGTGTGCCGTCTTGGCCGGTTCGGCCGGAAGCGTCTCGTCGTGGAAGGATTCCGCGGTTACCGGGTCCAGGGACAAGGCGAACTGGTCCCGCCAACGGAATTCGAAGCGCGCCTTGGAGAGGGCGTCGTCGCGTTCGTTCGCACCGGGATGTCCCTTGGCGAGGTCCGCGGCATGGGCTGCGATCTTATACGTGATCACACCCGTCTTGACGTCGTCCTTGTTGGGCAGGCCCAGGTGTTCCTTGGGAGTCACGTAGCACAGCATGGCCGTGCCGTAGCGGGCAATCTCCGTGGCTCCAATGGCCGAGGTGATGTGGTCGTAGCCGGGCGCGACGTCCGTCACGAGGGGTCCCAGGGTGTAGAACGGGGCGCCCTTGCACAATTCCTGCTGCCGTTCCACGTTCTCCCGGACCAGGTGGAACGGGATGTGCCCCGGCCCTTCCACCATGACCTGGACGTCGTACTCCCATGCACGCTGGGTCAGTTCGGCCAAGGTGTCCAACTCGGCGAACTGCGCGGCATCGTTGGCGTCGGCGGTGGCACCGGGACGCAGTCCGTCACCGAGCGAGAACGCGACATCGTACTTGGCGAAGATTTCGCACAGCTCATCGAAGTGGGTGTAGAGGAAGTTCTCCTCGTGGTGGGCCAGGCACCAGCCCGCCATGATGGAGCCGCCACGCGAAACGATTCCCGTCACCCGGTTGGCCGTCAGCGGAACGTAGCGAAGGAGGACCCCCGCGTGGATCGTCATGTAGTCCACGCCCTGTTCGCACTGCTCAATCACCGTGTCACGGAAGATCTCCCAGGTGAGTTTGTTGGCTTCGCCGTTGACCTTCTCCAGCGCCTGGTAGATGGGAACGGTGCCGATGGGAACGGGGGAGTTCCGGATGATCCACTCGCGGGTGGTGTGGATGTCATCACCGGTGGACAAGTCCATGACGGTGTCTGCGCCCCATTGGGTGGCCCACTGCAGCTTGTCGACTTCCTCGGCGATGGAGCTGGTCACGGCTGAATTGCCGATGTTGGCGTTGATCTTCACCAGGAACGCCTTGCCGATGATCATCGGCTCGGACTCAGGGTGGTTGATGTTATTCGGGATGATGGCGCGGCCGGCCGCTACTTCGCTGCGAACCAGTTCGACGTCGCAGTTTTCCCGCAGCGCCACAAAGCGCATTTCCGGGGTCACGATGCCTTGCCTGGCATAGTGCATTTGCGTGACGGTCCTGCCTTCGATGGCGCGGAGGGGAACGGGCTGGGCACCCTTCCATTCCGCCGAGGCCGCCCCACGGCGGACAGCCGACTTGCCGTCGTCGAGCAGGTTGCGTTCGCGGCCGCTGTAGCTTTCCGTGTCCCTGCGTTCTTCAATCCAGGGCTGCCGGAAAGGACGCAGGCCCACTACCGGGTCGCTGCCTGGCCCGGCGGTGCGGTACACCTGCAAGGGAGCGTTGGCCTGGCCGTTCGGCGATGGTTCCAACGCGATTTCGGTGACCGGTACGCGGATGCCGTGGCGGGGATCTTCCAGCCAGGCCAGCGAATGGGACTTCAGCGACTGCGTGACCGTCTCTTCTGCCGTCGCAGACTGGTTTTGGGCAGGGCTGTGCTGTGTTTCTGTGGTGCTCAAGGATTACTCACTTCCTTCGCCGGCATTACCCGGACAGGTTCAACGGTCGCAGACTGCCTCAGCCCGATCTCAGCCCCTGCAAGGGCCCCCGTGTGGTCGTAGACGAAGCTACCACAGCTCCCCGGGTGGTCCCAGTCACAAGCCATCCGGCAGGGCGTGGCTCGAGGGGGAGCACTAGGCTTTTGCCATGGCGAACATCATCGAATTCACCGGTCCCGTGCTGCTCGGAGCCGAGGACGAGCGCCGGGGGCTATGGTCCGTGGATGGCCTGCTGACGTTCATCCGGCCCGCGGCCCGGCCGGACGCCGTGCTGGATGGCTGGGTCCTCCCTGGTTTCGTGGACGCCCACTGCCATATCGGCCTCGGCCCGGGCGGATCGGTGGACGAGGCGACCACCTTGGCCCAGGCGCAAACCGACCTCGCCGCCGGCACGCTGCTGATCAGGGACGCCGGTTCACCCAGCGATACCCGTTGGGCCCAGCAGCGCAATGATCTCCCGCGGCTCATCCGGGCAGGGCGGCACATCGCGCGGAGCCGCCGCTATCTTCGAGGCCTGGGCCACGAGGTGGAGCCCGATGAGCTGGTGGAGACAGTGCGCAAGGAAGCCCGCGCCGGCGATGGCTGGGTCAAACTGGTGGGCGACTGGATAGACCGTGGCGTTGGAGACCTAGCCCCGTCATTTCCTGCTGCCGTGGTCAAGGATGCCATTGCTGCCGCGCACGACGAAGGGGCCCGCGTGACCGCGCACTGCTTCGCCGAAGACACCGTGGACCAGATGCTCGACGCCGGCATTGACTGCATCGAGCACGCTACCGGTCTCTTGCCGCGGCATGTGCCCCGTTTGGTGGAGCAGCTGGTGCCGATCGTCCCCACGCTGGTGAACATCGCTACTTTTCCGGACATCGCCGCACAAGCAAGGCCCAAGTTCCCCGACTATGCGCAGCACATGACTGCCCTGTGGGAGCGGCGCCGCGAACGCGTCCTGGAGGCCTTCGAAGCAGGAGTCTCCATCTACGCGGGTACGGACGCCGGGAGCGTCATCAACCACGGCCGTATCGCGGACGAAATGCAGGAACTGCACGACGCCGGCCTGCCGCCTGCCGCTGTGCTCAACGCTGCCACTTGGGGCGCCCGTGAGTGGCTGGGAGCCGACGCCATCAGCGAAGGCGCGAGTGCCGACGTCGTGGTTTGCGCTGCTGATCCGCGGCAGGAGCTGGCCACAGTCCACAAGCTGAAGAGTGTGGTGTTGCGTGGAACGGTGATCCGCTAGGAATAAATTGAAGCTTCAAGTAATTTAGATAAGTAGAACGCGCCGAACAGCGGCCACCTTCATTACCGGGAGTTTCATATGACCACCTCATCCACCCAGGACCTGCTGCCTGCCGAACTCACCATGGGCACGGTGATGCTCAAGGTCGGCGACATGAAAGTCATGAGCGACTACTACCAGCGCGCCCTGGGTCTCCAGGTGGTGGCGGAGCAGGACGGCGGAGTGTATTTGGGCCGCTTGGGCAAGCCTGTGGTCCACCTTGCCCCCGCTGCCGGCCTTCAGGTCCCCGGTCGGGGCGAGGCGGGCCTCTTCCACACGGCAATCCTCTTCGAAGACCAGCCGTCTTTGGCCGCCACGATCGCGACCGCCGCGCAGTACGAGCCGCGGGCCTTCGTTGGCAGCGCGGACCATTTGGTGAGCGAAGCTTTCTATTTCACCGATCCCGAAGGCAATGGCATCGAGCTGTACTACGACAAGCCCCGCGAGGTCTGGCGGTGGGACGGGAAGAACGTGGTGATGGATAACGTGGCGCTTCCGCCGCAGGCCTACCTCCAGCAGTACCTGAGTGAAGAGGCTGTGACCGGACAGGCCCGGGCCGGCGCGGGGATCGGGCATGTCCACCTGCAGGTGGGTGACGTGGCCACGGCGCAGAAGTTCTACGTGGACACCCTCGGCTTCGAGCGGACGGCCGGGTGGCATGGCCAGGCGCTGTTCGTTTCGGCCGGCGGATACCACCACCACATGGCGATGAATGCGTGGAACAGCCGCGGCGCAGGACCGCGCCGCGACACCCTGGGCCTCGGTGAAGTGTTGATCGAAGTCCCTGGAGACGACGACGTGCAGGCCCTGGCTGACCGCCTCAAGGTCGCCGGGCTGCAGAGCCACCACACCGGGAAGGAACTGCGTTTCGAAGACCCTTGGCGGAACCACTTGCGGGTTGCCGTCCGCTAAGGGCGTGTCGCGCCGGTCGGGTGCCTGCTGCACTAGGCTGGGCAGTGGCGGGAAGGGGGCCTGCGGGTCCGTTTCCGCGACTTGTCAGCATGACGGAATGAGAGTAGTTCCCATGGGCTTTGCCGAAATTTTTGCAGCCACCCACGACGAAGCACTTAAGCGGGCCGCGGCCCTCGAAGGCGGCGCCGACGTCGCCGGGTCCGCCGTCCGGATCGATGGCATCACTGATTTCGAAGTTGAACAACTGGGCGATCTTGCCGGGCAGGCTGTGCATGCAGCCGGCGCCGATTACGAGCTGGCGTTGGTGGACGTCACCAGCGACGCGCTTCTGGGCGTCCCCGAGGCCATGGTGCGCGCGCTGGCCGAACTCCTCACTTATGAAAGCGAGGGCGACGGCAATGTCCTGGATGACGTCGCAGCCGCCTGGGCGGAGCAGGATGACATGCCGTTCGACGCAACCGCATCCCGTGGCTACGTCCAGCAGCTCGCCGCGCTGGCCACGGATGTGGAGAACGCGGACCGGGCCGGACTCTACGTCTGGTCGGTTGCCTGATCCTTTCACCACCTTGTGCCGTTGCCGGTGGGTGGGCAACGGCACACCGGGCTGGACCGGCCAAGTCGTAATTGCGCGTCCCATCTGGCACAATGGACAGGTACTCGATCGGTGCGGCCCCTCTCTCCGTGCACGTATCTTGTCCTTCGAACCCCTTAGTATGGCCCGCCCCACGGGTGCAGAACCTCGGGTTCACCCTCGTTTCAGAAACAGGAGTGACCACAAAAGTGGCCGTAAAGATTCGCCTTAAGCGCTTCGGTAAGATGCGCGCACCGTACTACCGCATTGTCGTCATGGATGCCCGCGCCAAGCGCGATGGCCGTGCCATTGAAGAAATCGGCAAGTACCACCCCACCGAAGAGCCGTCGTACATCGAGGTCGCCTCCGAGCGTGCACAGTACTGGCTTTCCGTTGGCGCCCAGCCCACTGAGCAGGTTGCTGCGATCCTCAAGATCACCGGTGACTGGCAGAAGTTCAAGGGCCTGCCTGGCCAGGAAGGCACCCTGAAGACCAAGGCTCCGAAGGAAGCTTTCGTGGCTCCGGAGAAGGGTTCCGTCATCATTCCGGAAGCCATCACCAAGAAGGCCAAGAAGGACGAAGCCGAGGCTCCGGCCGAGGCTGAAGCAGAGACCACCGAGGCTGAGTAACTTGCTGGCAGAAGCGCTCGAGCACCTGGTCCGTGGGATCGTTGACAGTCCTGAGGACGTCAAGGTCAGTGCCAAGAACAACCGCCGCGGGGAATCCCTCGAGGTGCGCGTTCACCAGGACGACCTCGGCCGGGTAATCGGCCGCCAGGGACGCACCGCCCGTGCCTTGCGCACGGTGGTTGCAGCTTTGGCTGGTGGCGATCAGGTCAGGGTCGACGTCGTCGACACCGACCGTCGCCGGTAACGCGCTCAGCATCATTTGCCTTAGGTCCGGCCCCTTCACCGAATATGGTGGAGGGGCCGGATTGCTTTATCGAACAATCCAGCTGCCGCAGCCATCCGGCCTGCGGTCAAACCAGAATTCAGAGGAACCCATGCAGCTCCAGGTGGCACGGATCGGCAAACCCCATGGCATCCGCGGCGAAGTCACAGTCCAGGTGCTGACCGATGCTCCGTCCGAACGCTTTGTGGCCGGCACGGAATTCCTGGTGGAGCCCGCTTCCTCAGGACCGCTCACCGTCCGCAGCGCGCGTTGGAACAAGGAGATCCTGCTCCTCGGCTTCGAAGAGATTGCGGACCGCAACGCGGCCGAACTCATCCGCGGCGCCAAGCTCTTCATCGAGACCGAAGACCTCGACGAGGACGCCGAAGAGGGCTGGTACGAGCACGAACTCGTTGGCCTGCAGGCCCGGGTGGGAAACCACGCCGTAGGCAAGGTAGCGGCGCTGAATACCATGCCCGCGCAGGACCTCCTGGTAGTGGAGGGCCAGGATGGCAAGGAAATCCTGATCCCCTTCGTGGACGAGATCGTTCCCGAAGTGAACATTGAGGAAGGCTACATCCTCATCACCCCTCCGGCCGGCCTGTTTGAGATCAACGACGATTCAGCAGGAGAAGCCAACGGGGAGTCTCCTGAATGAGGATCGACGTCGTCAGTATTTTCCCGGAGTACCTTGCTCCGTTGGAACTCTCCCTCATTGGGAAGGCCCGCCAGGACGGCATCCTGGAGCTGAACGTGCACGATCTCCGCTCGTTCACCACAGACCGCCACCGCACCGTGGACGACACCCCGTATGGTGGTGGCGCGGGCATGGTCATGAAGCCCGAACCATGGGCGCAAGCCTTGGAATCCGTAGCGCAGGGTGGCGCTGCGAAGCCTGTCCTCATTGTGCCGTCGCCCGCAGGGGAACGGTTCACGCAGGCGTTGGCCTATGAGCTTGCCGAGGAAGAGCAGCTTGTCTTCGCGTGCGGGCGGTACGAAGGAATCGACGAGCGGGTCATCGATTGGTCCCGCGACCATTTCACCGTCAGGCCCGTCAGCCTGGGCGACTACGTCCTCAACGGTGGCGAGGTGGCCGTGCTGGCCATGGTTGAAGCGATCGGACGGCTGCTGCCGGGGGTAGTGGGCAACCCGGAGTCGCTCGTGGAAGAGTCGCACTCGGACGGCCTTCTCGAATATCCGGTGTACACCAAGCCTTCCGCGTGGCGGGACCTCGATGTCCCGGAGATTCTCCTGAGCGGAAACCACGGCAAGATCGCCCAGTGGAGGCGGCACGAGCAATACCGCCGTACCGCTGAACGCCGGCCGGACCTCCTGGCGGAGTTCGACGCGTCCGGCCTGCCCCGCGCCGACCGCGCTGCCTTCGCGGAACTGGGGTACGACGTCGTGGATGGCCGCCTCCGTGCCCGCGGTGCTGACGAGGACGAAAGCCGCTGACCGCCGTCGTGCATTCCACCCGGTGATTGGCCGGATTCTGCCGCATGTGGCAGAATTAACCCTTGTGTCTACTGGGCTGGCGCCTGCCACAGGGGGAGCTTGGCCAACAGTTGGACAACCGGCGACGCCAATCAGTGGCGAAGCCGGCCACGATGAATCTTCGGCGGAAATTTCCACGGGCCACCGTGCCCCGGGCTTGTCCGCCGTGACCCAAAGTGAATGACCTGTGGCGTTCACCAGGAGTGGATTAATGCATATCCTCGATAGCGTAGATGCAGCTTCGCTGCGCAGCGATGTTCCGGAGTTCCGCGCGGGCGACACCCTCAAGGTTCACGTCAACATCATTGAAGGCAAGAACTCCCGTGTCCAGGTATTCCAGGGCTTCGTCCTGGGCCGCCAGGGTGACGGCGTTCGCGAAACCTTCACCGTACGCAAGGTTTCCTTCGGTGTCGGCGTAGAGCGTACCTTCCCGGTACACTCCCCGATCATCGACAAGATCGAGGTCGTCACCAAGGGTGACGTCCGCCGCGCCAAGCTCTACTACATGCGTGCACTGCGTGGTAAGGCTGCGAAGATCAAGGAAAAGCGCGACTTCGCCAAGTAAGTCCACCAACTTACGCAACGGGTCCAGGATTCGTGCCCGGGGTTCCGGAGCAATCCGCAACGCACCAGGGATACGAATCATGGACACAGCAGAACGCCAGCCCCGGAGACAGGGCTGGCGTTTTGTCGTTCTGGCCCTGGTTCTCGCCATCGCCATCAGTGGACTGGTCCGCTCGCTCTGGATCGATGTCTACTACATCCCCTCCGAGTCCATGGAGCCTTTGCTGGAGACCGGGGACAGGATCCTGGTCTCGCGCACGGCGTTCAACTCCGAGCCGATCGCCCGCGGAGACGTGGTGGTTTTCGACGGGCGGGGCTCGTTTGCTCCCCTCAGCAGCGGCAAAGGGCCATTGGTTGATGCCGTGGATGCCGCCGGCCAATGGTTCGGGCTCACGGGCAGCGATACCACCTACGTCAAAAGGGTCATTGGGGTGCCCGGGGACCACGTCCAGTGCTGCGACGCTTCGGGGGCGCTCACAGTGAACGGTCAGGTACTTGCGGAACCCTATGTTTACCCGGGGGACGAACCCAGCAAGCAAAAATTCGATGTGGTTGTTCCGGCGGGGCGCCTCTGGCTCATGGGCGACCACCGGTCACGCTCTGCGGATTCCCGCGGATTGCTTGGGGCTCCCGGCGGGGGAATGGTCCCCATGGACCGGGTGATCGGGCGTCCGGTCCAGATCATCTGGCCTCTTGATAGATTTGCAGAGATGCCTCGCCCCGCGCAGGCCGACCCATCGAAGAACGGACAGTAAATGCCGGACAGAGTTCCAGAGAATCCCGAGAGGCACGACGACGACGCGCGGCTCTTGGACGGAACGGCCAGTGCCGGTGGGGCTGGGCATGCGGTGCCTCATGACGGGGCAGTGCCAGAGGATGACGCTGCGACCACCACGGAAGAGGAGACCGGGCCGCGTCCCAACGTCTTCCTCGTCTGGCTCAAGGAAATCGTCACGGTAGTGGCCATCGCCCTGGTGCTGTCGTTCCTGTTGAAGACCTTCCTTTTCCGGGCCTTCTACATCCCCTCCGAGTCCATGGAAAGCACCTTGGATGTGAATGACCGCATCTTCATCAACTTGTTGGTGCCCGGCCCCTTCGACCTCCAGCACGGCGATGTGGTGGTCTTCAAGGACACCCAGGGTTGGCTGGCGCCTACTGAAAAGAAACCCGCCGGGCCCATGGACTGGGTGGGGGACAGCCTGGAATTCGTGGGTCTGATGGCCGACGACAACGAGCAGCACCTGGTGAAGCGCGTGATTGGCCTTCCCGGAGACCACGTGACGTGCTGCGATGCCGGGGGCAGGCTCAGCATCAACGGTGTGCCGTTGGACGAGACCTACATCAACCCTGCCGAGACGCCCAGGCCCGAACAGTTCGACATCGTGGTGCCCGAGGGCAAGGTGTGGGTGATGGGTGATAACCGCAACCACTCAGCCGACTCCCGGAGCCATCAGGAGATGAACGGCGGGTTCGTCAACATCGAGGACGTAGAAGGCAAGGCGACAGTGATCGCGTGGCCCGTCAACCGATGGACCGTCCTGGACAACTATCCGGACGTCTTCAAGAATGTGCCGGCCGGGGCGTCAGGAAAGTAGATGGCAACCGCTCCAAGCCGAACCAAGGCCAAGGCAGGCAAAGCAAAGGCCAAGCCCGTCAAGAAGGCCGGCCCGGTTTACCCTACGCTCGACGTGGAGCGGTCGTTCCTGGCGTCGGGGGCCCGGCTGCTGGCCGGAGTTGATGAGGTCGGCAGGGGTGCGCTGGCAGGCCCTGTCAGTGTTGGGATCGCCGTGGTGAACCTGGAAGAGCATGGCCTGCTCGCTGACGTGCGGGACAGTAAACTCCTCAAGCCCGAGGACAGGGACCGTTTGGAGCCGCTGGTCCGGGAATGGGCCGTTGCAAGCGCCGTGGGGCATGCTTCGTCAGAGGAAATCGACCAGATCGGCATCATCGCAGCTCTTCGACTGGCGGGCACGCGTGCCTGGTTCGAGATACTCGCCGGAGGCGTCACCCCGGATGTGGTTTTGCTCGACGGCAGCCACAACTGGCTGTCGCCGGCGGTCCAGGCATCGTTGTTCGATGCCGCTCCGGAAGGGCCGGCCTGTGACGCCCCGGTCCATACGCGCGTCAAGGCGGACATGGGTTGCCTGAGCGTGGCCGCCGCCAGCGTGCTGGCCAAGGTGGCACGGGACCGCATCATGGTTGAGCTCCACGCTGAACTACCGGCGTACGGCTGGAACGAAAACAAGGGCTATGCCACGTCTGCCCACCGCGAGATCATCCGTTTGCAGGGACCCAGTCCGTACCACCGGACCAGCTGGCATCTGACAGGACCCGGCGAGCTCTGACGTTGTGGTCCGGCACGGCTTTGCCCGCGTCACAGCTTCGCAGGCTGGCACGTTGCGTCCGGCCAATGGTGCAAGATGGAACCATGAGCGCCGAAGACCTTGAGAACTACGAAACCGACATGGAGCTCCAGCTCTACCGCGAGTACCGGGACGTTGTTGGCTTGTTCAGCTACGTTGTCGAAACCGAGCGGCGCTTCTACCTGGCCAACCATGTGGATCTTCAGGCCCGGAGCGCGGACGGGGAAGTGTACTTCGACCTCACGCTGCAGGATGCCTGGGTGTGGGATGTCTACCGCTCGGCACGCTTCGTGAAGAACGTCCGGGTGATCACGTTCAAGGACGTCAACGTCGAGGAACTCCCGCGCAATGAGGATCTTGCCCTGCCCAAGGATGGCGATCTGGGAGATCTCGGCAACTAGGCCTTTGCCGTTGCACTATTCCTCCACACCACCCGCCTTGCCAGCGTTTCCCACATAGCGTGGACTGAGCCTGCCTCCGCCGGAAACCAGCCGCGATGCTGGAAGCGGAGGTGGTGCTCATGCGAGCAAAAGACATTCTTGGCCGGGAAGGCGAGGCCCTGGCCGCCGCGTTCCTTGAAGACCAGGGCATGCAGGTCCTGGAGCGCAATTGGCGGTGCTCCGAGGGTGAGGTGGACATTGTTGCCCAGGACGGGAAAACCCTCGTAGTCGCGGAGGTGAAAACGCGGCGCAGCCTGGCCTATGGCCATCCTTTCGAAGCGGTGGGTCCGGAGAAACTCGCGCGGCTGCACCGGCTCGCAACACGGTGGGTGCGCGAGCATGGGCTCCCCTCTCTGGGACGCCGGATCGATGTTGTGGGCGTGATCCATGATGGCGCCGGCGAACCGCAGCTTGAGCATCTCCAGGGTGTTGGCTGATGGCCGTTGGACGCAGCTACGGCATAGCCTTGGTGGGCCTTAACGGGTACATCGTCGAAGTGGAGGCGGACATCGGCCAGACACTCCCGGCTTTTGTGATCCTCGGCCTGCCGGACGCCTCCCTCAATGAAGCCAAGGAACGGATACGTTCTGCCGCGCAGAACTCCGGAATTCCCCTCAGCAGGCGGAAGATCACGGCGAACCTGATCCCGGCCTCCTTGCCGAAGCGTGGATCGGGATTCGACCTCGCCATCACCATGGCCGTCCTCCGTGCAGCCGAGGACATCCGTTCCATCAGTGGCACGGTTTTCATTGCGGAGCTGGGGCTGGACGGACGGCTGCGCCCTGTCCGTGGAATCCTCCCTGCCGTCATGGCTGCCGTTGACGCAGGCTTTCCGGAGATCGTGGTTGCGGAAGCCAACGTCGCGGAGGCCAGGCTGGTGCCGGGTGCCAGCGTCAGGGGGTACAAGACCTTGGCACGGCTGGCCTACGACTTCGGAGCGGACCCCAAGAACCTGGCCCTGGACTACGATCCCGCCGGTGACGACACCGCGGAATTCGAGGGGTTCCTGGAAGAGCCGGTACCGGACCTCCGGGACGTGGCGGGGCAGGCTGGAGCCCGCCGGGCACTGGAGGTTGCTGCGGCAGGCGGACACCACATGCTGCTGACGGGTCCACCGGGTGCGGGAAAGACCATGCTGGCGGAGCGGCTGCCCGGGCTGCTTCCGGACTTGTCTGACACGGCATCCATGGAGGTCACCGCCATCCATTCACTCGCTGCCATCCGATCATCCGCGGTCCGGCTGATCCGCCGGCCTCCTTTTGTGAACCCGCACCACAGTGCCACACCGGCAGCCGTCATTGGCGGAGGCTCCGGGCTTCCCCGGCCAGGAGCGGCCTCCCGTGCCCACCGTGGCGTCCTGTTCCTTGACGAGGCGCCGGAGTTTGAACGACGTGTCCTGGACGCCTTGCGGCAGCCGCTGGAGAGTGGGGAACTGGTCATCCACCGATCGGCCGGCACGGCTGCTTATCCTGCCCGTTTCCAGCTCGTCCTGGCCGCCAACCCGTGTCCGTGCGGCAAGGCCTCAGGCAAGGGAATGGAGTGCAGTTGTACGGCGATGATGCGGCGACGCTACTTTGGCCGGCTCTCCGGACCGTTGTTGGACCGGGTGGACATCCAGCTGCAAGTGGAACGCGTGTCGTTGGCCGATTTCGGAAAGACGGGGTGCGAGGAATCCACCGGCGTGGTGGCCCGACGCGTGACCGCGGCCAGGAACCGCCAATCGTGCCGTCTCGGCCCCCTCGGTTTCGAAACCAACTCCCAGGTCCCCGGCCGCATCCTCCGGGGTGACCTGCGGCTGGGTCCAGGAACAACCAGGGTCCTCGATACTGCCCTGGAACGTGGCCTTCTCACAGCACGGGGCTATGACCGGGTGCTCCGCCTGGCCTGGACCCTCGCGGACCTGGACCAAAGCGACTCGCCGCACCCTGACCACATCGGACAGGCCCTGGGCCTCCGGCAAACGAATGCAACAACCTGATCACGCGGAAACTCCTGGAAGGAAGCAAGCCTTGGGCGTAGTGGGAAACATGGACAGGGAACGGATTGCCAGGGCGGCGCTGTCGCGCCTGATGGAGCCTCAGGATTCGGTGGGACTGGCACTGGTTCATGCCGTAGGCGCCTTGGACGCGCTGGGTATCGCAACCGGTGAGCTGACTGCGGGCGCTGCAGTCGAGCGTGAGGTCACGGTATTGCTGTCACAGGACGGGAACCTGGCCTCGTGGCCGGGACTGGGTGCGAGCCTGCGCCGATGGGCGCCCAGGGTCGCGGATCTTGCACCGGAACGTGACCTGGAAACCATGAAACGGCTCGGCGGGCGTGTGGTTGTTCCCGGAGATGAGCTATGGCCCGGTCAATTGGCGGACCTCGGTTTGCAGGAACCGCTGTGCCTTTGGTGGCGGGGACAGGAAGAGCCTGTCGCTCCAGCACGGCAGAGCATCGCGTTGGTGGGATCGCGGGACAGCACCAGCTATGGTGCAGCGGTGACGGGAGACCTCGCCTATGGCTTGGCCCAGCGGGGCTTCACGGTGGTCTCGGGCGGTGCGTATGGGATCGACGCCCATGCGCACCGGGGGGCCCTTAATGGCGGGGCGGCGGCCATCCCCACCATCGCCGTCATGGCCGGGGGAGTGGACCGCTTCTACCCGGCAGGCAACGAGGACCTCCTGAGGGCAGTCGCCAACCAGGGGGCCGTGATGGCCGAAGTGCCCCCGGGCTCGGCCCCCACCCGCTACAGGTTCCTGCAACGCAACCGCATCATTGCCGCCTTGGCTTCGGTCACGGTGGTGGTGGAAGCCCGGTGGAGATCGGGAGCGCTGAACACCGCCCACCATGCCGAAACCCTTGGACGAGTGGTGGCCGCAGTCCCGGGCTCCATCCACAGCGCCAATTCGGCAGGCTGCCATCGCCTGCTGCGCGACGGCGGCGCCGTTTGCGTGACGGACGTAGGCGAGATCGCCGAACTGTCCGGCCGGAGCGGCGAACAGTTGGCCGGGGACAAAGAAGGGCCGAACCAGCCACACGACGGCTTGTCGCTCGAGGATCTCATCCTCCTGGACGCCCTGCCGTTGCGTTCAGGCAGCTCGGTGGAGAAGCTCGCCGTCGTTGCCGGGCTCAGTCCCGATGCAGTCAGGGCCGGGTTGGGGCGTTTGGAACTCCTGGGCTTGGCCGGCTGCGAGAGAGGCGCCTGGAAACGGACGCGGGGCGCGTGACCTGCCTCGGCGAAGGGCATTGTCCTGCGCTTCAAACACGGCGCTGTCTGGCACAGTTGGAGGGTGGACCGAGAAACTTTGCCAGAAGCCTTGATGCAGGCCGCCGGAGGATTCGAACGGTACTTGCGGGCGGAGCGGGCGCGCTCCGGGCACACCGTCCGCGCGTACCTGTCCGACGTCGACAGCCTGCTGGGGTTCGCGGCCTCGGAAGGGGTGGCGGAACTGCCACAGCTGGAGCTGGGGACGCTCAGGCGGTGGCTTGGTGCCCAAAGCGAGTCCGGGCTGGCCCGGACCACCTTGGCGCGCCGCGCCGCCACCGCACGTTCCTTCACCAAGTGGGCCCTGCGGGAGGAACTCATTGCCAAGGACCCTGCCCTGCGGCTCCAGGCCCCCAAACGCGCCAAGACACTGCCCGGAGTCCTGCAGGAACAGCAAGTCACCAGGATGGTCAGTGACCTCGGAGAGGCAGCCGTCCAGGGAGGCCCCATGGCGGTCCGCAACCGCGCCATGGTGGAACTCCTCTACGCAACAGGCGTACGCGTCGGCGAGCTGGTGGGATTGGACATCGATGATGTCGATCCCGACCGGCGCACACTCAGGGTCCTGGGCAAGGGAAACAAGGAGCGGACGGTTCCCTTCGGCGTCCCGGCTGCCGTGGCACTCGATGACTGGCTGCGCAAGGGCAGGCCTGAGGTGGTGACGTCAGGCAGTGGTCCTGCGCTGTTCCTCGGCGTCAGGGGGAACCGGGTGGATCCCCGCCAAGTCAGGAGCGTGGTGGGCGCACTCCTGAAGGCACTGGGAGATACCTCCGCCACCGGACCCCACGCTCTGCGCCACAGTGCTGCCACACATCTGCTCGATGGTGGGGCGGACCTCCGTGCAGTCCAGGAAATCCTGGGTCACAGCAGCCTGGCCACCACCCAGATCTACACCCACGTCTCTGTGGACAGGCTGCGGAAGAGTTATCAACAGGCGCATCCGCGGGCTTGAATGACGCCAAAATGCCGGCACAGACGCGGGCGCATTACCTGCACTGGCGGAAAAGGAAGGTGTACGGCAAAATGAAAGCACCACGGGCGAACCTTCAATTTATGGTTGAGGGTTGAATCTGTGCCAGAATCGAGCAAAAGCATTCATCAGTTTGGGGAATGGCTGCGGATAAATAAATAGCTTGCACAAAGGTCTTGACGGGTCATCGCAAGGTCAACAGCACTATCCAGCAGAGGTCGTTGGGGAAGACGTACCTACAGCTATGGAGGATGGAATGTCTGTTGCAACAACCCGCGGTGTCCTGTTCGTGCACTCGGCGCCAACGGCGCTGTGCCCGCACGTCGAGTGGGCCATTGGATCGGTCGTTGACAAGCGAACCGATCTTGAGTGGACCCCGCAACCGGCTGCGCCCGGAATGTTCCGCGCTGAGTTGTCCTGGACCGGCAAGCCCGGCACCGGGGCCCAGTTGGCGTCCGCTCTTCGAGGCTGGGCACACCTGCGTTATGAAGTGACCGAAGAACCGAGCCAGGGTGTGGACGGCGCCCGTTGGTCCCACACCCCTGAACTTGGGATCTTCCACGCAGTCACGGATGTCCACGGAAACGTCATGGTCACCGAGGACCGTATCCGCTACGCCTACGAGTCCGGCGCAGGTGACCCCTCAGCGGTTTACCATGAGCTCTCCCTTGCCCTCGGCGAAGCCTGGGATGAAGAGCTGGAACCGTTCCGCCATGCGGCCGAGGGTGCTCCCGTGCGCTGGTTGCACCAAGTGGGCTAGGCAGCCCTCCACCCAACCCCATAGCAAAAAGCAGGGCCCCACCGAAAATGGTGGGGCCCTGCTTCGCGTCGGGGGCTGCTAGGCGTTCCGCACGGCGATAACCGCGTTGTGGCCGCCGAAGCCGAACGAGTTGCTGAGGGCAACGATGTCGCCGGCGGGCAGGTCACGCACTGACGTCACGACGTCGAGCGGGATTTCCGGATCCTGGTTCTCCAGGTTGATGGTTACCGGTGCCTTGCGCTCGTAGACAGCCAAGACCGTCAGGACCGCTTCCACGGCACCAGAGGCGCCCAGGAGGTGGCCCATTTGGGACTTCGTAGCCGAGACGGCCACATTATCAACGTGGGTGCCAAGGGCCGCCCGCAGCGCCGTGTACTCGGGCTTGTCGCCGACAGGAGTGGACGTTGCGTGCGCGTTGACGTGGACCACGTCTTCGGCCTGGATACGGCCATCAAACATGGCGGCTTTCAGGGCGCGGGTGGCCCCCAGGCCTTCGGGGTCGGGAGCGGTGATGTGGTAGGCGTCAGCCGTGACAGAGGTTCCGGCAAGCTCTGCGTAGATGCGTGCGCCGCGGGCGATCGCGTGCTCTTCGGCTTCCAGTACCAAAGCACCGGCACCTTCGCCCATGACAAAGCCATCGCGGTCGATGTCGTAGGGGCGGGAAGCCCGCTCGGGATCGTCGTTCCGGCGGGAAAGCGCCTGCATGGAGGAGAAGGCGGCCAGCGGCATCGGGTGAATGGCCGCTTCCGCGCCACCGCACATGACCACATCTGCCTTGCCTGAACGGATCAGGTCCAGGCCGAGGTGGAGGGCTTCGGTTCCGGAAGCACACGCCGAAACCGGGGTGTGGGCGCCAGCGCGCGCACCAAGGTCAAGGCTCACAGCAGCGGCTACGCCGTTAGGCATCAACATCGGGACAGTCATGGGCAGCACCCTGCGGGGACCTTTTTCCTTCAGGGTGTCCCAGGCATCCAGGAGGGTCCACACGCCACCGATTCCGGTGGCGAAAGCGACAGCGAGGCGGTCGTGGTCGATGTCGTCGATCCCTGCGTCAGCCCAGGCTTCGCGGGCGGCAATGACGCCGAATTGCGTGGAGGGGTCCATGCGCTTGGCTTCGACGCGGCTGAGGACTTCCAGGGCCGGCGTCGAGCACCTGGCAGCAAAGTGGACCGGGAGGTCGTACTTGGAAACCCACTCGTCCCCGAGCGTGTGGGCACCGGAGACCCCTTTCAGCGCGTTCTGCCACATTGTGGGAACGTCGCCGCCGATGGGAGTGGTGGCCCCCAGACCGGTTATGACTACTTTGCGTGCCATGCGATCACTCTCTGTCGGATGAGCCGACCCGGCTGCAGCTTGGTGCGGGGGCGGCTGAAAATCTTTGGGCGGTAGTGCGGCTGTGCCGGGCGCAAGATGACGTACCCTGGCCCGGCACAGCTGGTATCAGGACTAGGCCTGTGCGTTGGCGATGAAGCTCACGGCGTCGCCGACGGTCTTGAGGTTCTTGACCTCTTCGTCGGGGATGCGGACGCCGAACTTTTCTTCGGCGTTGACCACGATGGTCATCATGGAGATGGAGTCGATGTCCAGGTCCTCGGTGAAGGACTTGTCCAGTTCGACGGCTTCGGTGGCGAGGCCGGTCTCTTCGTTGACGATTTCAGCCAGGCCGGCCAGGATTTCTTCGTTGCTAGCCATGATCGGCTCCTTTTCTTGTTGTGCCGGCTGCTGCCGGAAAGGGGGTCAAACCGCGGTTACGGTTTGGGTTTGTAAGTCATATTCAATTGGCTGGAGGGCATTGGGCCGGTCCAGGATTACGGCAGAACGACCACCTGGGCGCCAAAGACCAGGCCGGCGCCGAATCCGATCTGCAAAGCCAGGCCGCCGCTGAGTCCAGGGTTTTCCTGGAGCAGGCGGTGGGTGGCCAAGGGGATCGACGCGGCGGACGTGTTGCCTGCTTGGGCAATATCGCGTCCGATCATGACGGTCTCCGGAAGCTTGAGCTTCTTGACCATCTCGTCGATGATGCGCATGTTGGCCTGGTGCGGAATGAAGGCGGCGAGATCGTCCGCCTCGATGCCCGCAGCATCCAGTGCCTGCTGCGCAACTTTGGCCATCTCCCACACAGCCCAGCGGAAGACCGTTTGGCCGTCCTGGCGAAGTGTCGGCCAAACATCCTGGGTGGCCGAAAGGATGGCCGGGTCATCGATCTCGTCGGAGTGACGGGCGGATTCGCCCAGCTTCTTGACATCCTCCAGGGAGTGGGTCATACCAATGGCGTCCCACTTGCTTCCATCGGAGCCCCACACGGAGGGTCCAATGCCGGGGGTGTCGGAGGGGCCGACCACGACGGCGCCGGCGCCGTCACCCAGGAGGAAGGAGATGGTGCGTTCATGGTTGTCGATCACATCGGAGAGCTTCTCCGCGCCAACCACCAGGACGTAGGTGGCTGCACCCGAGCGGACCAGTGCGTCTGCCTGGGCAACGCCATAGCAGTAACCCGCGCAGGCGGCTGAGATGTCGAAGGCGGGTGCCGGCGTCGCGCCCAATCGGTCGGTGAGCGCAGCGGCAGCTGAAGGCGTGGCGTAGGGGTGGGTGACGGTGGAGACAATGACCGCACCCAGCTGGGACGGTTCGATGCCGGCCTGGGCGAGTGCTTCGCGGGCGGCGCCTTCAGCCATGTCGATGACGCTGACGCCTTCGGCCGCCCGGTGGCGCGTAATGATGCCGGTGCGCTGGCGGATCCATTCGTCGGAGGAATCGATCCACTGGCAGACGTCCTCGTTGGTGACAATGACATCCGGCCGGTAGGCGCCGATGCCCAGGATCCGGGTGTTCTCCTGGACGGGAGCCTGCTTCAGTACGGGCGTGCTCATGCCTCTCCCTCCAATTCAGCGAACAGTGCCAATGCCGCGGACAGGTCTTCGGGGGTCTTGACGGCCACGGTCTTGACGCCGGGCATGCCGCGTTTGGCGAGGCCTGCAAGGGTACCGGCCGGAGCCAGTTCGATGACGCCCGTGACGCCCCGTTCAACCAGGTTCTCCATGCAGAGGTCCCACCGGACCGGCCGGGAAACCTGGGCGATAAGGCTTTCGACGGCCGCCGAACCTGCGGTTACTTCCTTGCCGTCGTAGTTGGACAGCAGGGGAACCGAGGGGTCCTGCGGGGACAGCGATGGTTTAAGGGCTTCCAGCGCACTGACCGCGGGAGCCATATGCGAGGTGTGGAAGGCGCCAGCGACCTTCAGGGGAATGACGCGGGCCTTCGCGGGCGGATTATCCGCGAGGGCTTTGAGCTGTTCAAAGGTACCCGCGGCGACGGTCTGGCCTGCGCCGTTGACGTTGGCAGGCGTTGCGCCGGAGGCTTCGATTGCGGCGAGGACGTCTGCAGGGTCGCCGCCCACTACGGCGCTCATGCCGGTGGGGGTGACTGCCGCGGCGGCCGCCATGCTGTTGGCACGTTCGCGGACGAAAGTCATGGCTTCCTCTTCGGTGAGGACACCGGCCAGGGCGGAGGCAGTGATTTCGCCAACGGAGTGCCCGGCGAGGATGACCGGAAGGGTGCTGAGTTCGACGTCGAACAACGACTTCGCGGCGACCAAACCTGCAGCGACGATCAGTGGCTGCGCCACTGCGGTGTCCTTGATGGTCTCTTCATCGGAGGTGGTTCCGTGGGCCTTGAGGTCGATGCCTGCGATCTCGCTCAGGGCGGCCAACTGGCCTTCAACGGAGGGGAGTTCCAGCCAAGGGGCCAGAAATCCTGGGGTCTGGGAGCCCTGTCCAGGGCAGACGATTGCAAGCACGTATCCAGCTTTCCAAATTGCCACGTGATCCACTGGTGTTTCGGTACACCAAGCTCACTGGGTCAGTTTGTAGGAAGTCTACAACGGTTCAGTTCTGTGAACGCGATGCGTGACGCTCGGGTGCAGCCTTCGGTTGGGCCGAAAGCCGGCCAACCACCAGGGCTGTTTGTAGCACGAATGCCTCCCTGGGAAGCAGCGGATCCCAGCCCGTCACGTCGCAGACACGCTTCAAACGGTAGCGCACGGTGTTGGCATGGACGAACAATTCGCGGGCGGTGGCTTCCAGTGAATGGCCCAGCTCAAGGTATGTGCCGAGGGTTTCCACCAGCCCGTTGGAAGCGGCGAGGAGGGGGCGGTAGATGTTTTTGATCAGTGAGCGCCTGGCGGCATCGTCACCGGAAACAACCCGCTCCGGGAGGAGATCATCCGCCGCTACCGGCCTCGGCGCCGAGGGCCACGCCCGGGCAGCGGTGAGGCCCGCGAAAGCCGCCTGGGCAGAGCTGCTGGCCTCCAGCAACGATCCCGCTTCCGGGCCATAGACCACTGCACCGGGGGCGAAAAGTTCACTGAGTTTGACGTAGGCGGTGTCACGGTCCTGGACCCCGCCAAGGATCAGGATCAGTCGGTCGCCTTGGATGCCCACCAACGCGTCTTCCGCGAAGCGCCCGGCCGTGCGGCGGAGCTCGCTGACGTAGCTGGCGCTGGGTTCCGACGGCGAGTTCCCCACCATCACGGTGAAGCGCTCCTGCGCTTTCCAGCCGAGGGCGGCGATCCGGGAACGCAGGGCGTCGGTGTTTTCGCCGCGAAGGATGGCGTCCACAATCAGGGCTTCCAAGCGGGTGTCCCAGGACCCGCGGGATTCCGCGGCGCGGGCGTAGACGTCCGCGGCGGCGAACGCGACTTCGCGCGAGTAGCGCAGCACTGCTTCGCGAAGGGAGGGCTGGTCCGGTTCCGGTGCGATGACCGGTACCTGGTCCTCCACGACTTCCACCACGATGCGGATCAACTGCAGGGCTTTTTGAAGGCTGATGGACCGCGTCAGTTCGGTGGGTGCGTTGCCAAAAACGTCAGTGAGGATCCAGGACGGCGAACTGGGCCGCTCGTACCAGGTCACGAACGCGGCGATGCCGTTCTGGGCCACGAGGCCAAGAGCTGAACGCTCATCCGAGCTCAAGCGGCTGTACCACGGGAGCGATTTCTCGAGCTGCCGCATGGTAGTGGTGGACAATTGCCCCACGTTGGCGCGGAGTTGCCGCAGCGTTTCGGCCTTTTCCGGCGACACTGCCGCTGCTGCTGCCTTGCGCTTGGTTGTGGTCTTGGTGGGCTCTGCCATGGAATGAGCATACGGCGCATCCCGGGCAAGCTCCATTTGTGCGAAGGCTACAACTTGCGCCGGTCACCGCGGCGGTGTGGCACTGCTGTGTTAAAGCCCGACGGCGGCCCCCACCTTTCGGTGAAAGCCGCCGTGCGGTTGGTGCTGGGTGGGCTGTGGCCCATCCTGGGCTAGGCGTCGCCGCCTGCCCCGCCGGTGGTGCCGGCGTTGACATCCAGGAGCCGGTACTTTCCGATGGCCGTTTCCACTGCGTCAGCTGCGACTTCGCCGTTGGCGGCGAGGAGTTGCAGGGTTTTGGTGACGATGGAGTGGGTGTCGTTTTTGAAGTAGCGGCGTGCGGCTTGGCGGGTGTCGGAGAAGCCGAAGCCGTCTGCTCCGAG